>JASFLF010000375.1:0-4607 GCA_050118235.1 Gammaproteobacteria bacterium
GGCAAAGAGCAAACCATTATAGAAGTGGCTAGCGGACCGCAATCGCAATCGGCGGAAACAAACCTGCACTACGCAACGTTTTTTGTGCGTGACAACGGTATTGGCTTCGATATGGCCTACCAAGATAAAATCTTCAAACCGTTTCAGCGACTGCATCATGACGAATTTGAAGGCAGTGGTGTGGGCTTGGCTACCGCGCAGCGTGTGGTGCAACGCCACGGCGGCAACATTTGGGCGGAGGGAAAATCCAATGGTGGCGCCACATTTTATTTTACATTACCCAAAGTGATTTCAGATTAATTAACGCCTTGGTTGACATCCACCAATTTGGTGGATATCAACCATAACTGTGGGCGAGGACGCCCCCGCCACACTGGCAATTTATTCTCAGGGGCACATTTAATCGCTTGTTCTTTATGATTATTTAATCACCAAGGTCAATATTCATTGACAATGGAAAATCCGGTGCGATTTTTGCGATAGCTATTGGTATGCGCTGCAGAGATAGCAAAATGTTAGCACGCTTGCGTCTGTTCCGTTTACTCATTTGGAAAAACAATATATACCGGATTTGAAAAAGGTGTTGTGATGATAAGACCAGTACTTCTGTGCATAAATAGTAAACCTTCATTTAGGTTGGCAACTAAAGCGGCAACTAAGTTCGCAAGGAGGGCTTTGTTGGCGGTGTTACTCTGTATTAGCGTGGATAGCTACGCTGGCGCCACTGACACGTCTCAATCCTTGGCGGTTCACTCTGTACAAGCCGCGCAGATCCGAACTCTGGTGGCCGGCGCCCTTGCCGATGTGGCGCAAATTCGCGCTAAAGTCCATGACGGTAAAACCGATCACTTGTGGGACAATTTAACGCAGCTGCACACATTGATTACATTAATCAAAGCGGCCCGCCCCACGGGCGAAATCGATGCTTTGGTGATTTTTTACCGACAACACCTTGCCTTTGAAGACAATAAACAAGTTCTGGCGGATATATTGCCGTTGTACCATGCGCTGGACGCCCTTCCCCATTCCAAACAAACCGAGACGGCCCGCCAGCAGTTGAACACTGTCAGATCGGCTTTGCAAAACGGCAAGCGCGCCGATGCGCTTCAGGCGCTGGATAACATGCGACGAACATTAAGCATCGATGGAGTGGATTTCCCGTTGCAGGCCGCTGAAGAAAAACTATATACCATTTCCAATCTTTTTGACGACAAGCAAGCACTGCCGAAAGGGCCGACTTTGTTAGGGTTGGAAACTGACTTGTTACAGGTTCTTAATGCTCTCTAATAGTAAACATAATACGCAACTGCAGCACCTTAGCACATTCAATAAGCGCGTATTAGCTCCAGGTATGATTGGCGCTAATCAAAACAATATGGGGCAAATAGGCCGTTACCGGTTGATTTAAACAAGCGTGGATATCGTGTGATGTATGAAAATTCTGTATAAAGTTGAAAATTCTAAGGTTTTGGTATTGGCATGGTGGTTGCGTTAACTGATTTGTGCTCAGTGCTACGTAGTTATGATTCCGGCTAAAACATGGGTTGGAAAGCGACCATAGTAAACCACGGTGTAAAATTCTGCGCGGCACCCGCACGAAGAGACTCGCGAAGAGAAGTGGTTGTCCGACTTGTCTCGCGTATTACGAATTCAATCTTCGAAAACAGGAGAATACCATCATGTTAACATACACATTGAAACCCGTAGCCGCTGCCGTACTCGTGGCTACCCTGGGCGCCGGCGCGATTCTCAATACCGCCAACGCAGCCATCAAAGAGCAAGTCAGCGTCTCGCCGGTTAAAACCATTTCGGCGCAAGAGGAGCAAACGATTTCCTCGGCGGCCACCAAGGTATTACGCCATATCGCGCAGGCACGCGCTGATTTGAAAAACAAGGACGCCGAGGCGGCGAAAACTCAACTGGACAAGGCCGAGACGTTGTTTAAAATTATCGAAGTCTCCATGCCCGTCAATAAGGTAAAAGACCGAATTTGGGTTGCCAAAAAGCACCTGGAGTACGAAGACAGCCAGGAGGTCATCCCGGATTTAGTGCCGATTTATTCCTCGCTGGATGAATTGGTGGACTTCATGCCGGTAGAACAGGCGAAACAACATTTGGACAAAGCCAAAGAGCACCTCAAGCAAAAAAACAAACAAAAAGCGATAGAAGAGTTGGATGAGACAGACGCCGCGCTTGTCTATACGGAAATCGATCTACCGTTAAAGATCACCCGTCAACGGGTTGCCAGCGCTCAAGCGGATATCGCTAAAGGGAATTTGGAACAAGCCGGGAAGACACTGAAAGCGGCGGAAGAAAGTGTTTCGTTTATGTCTGTGGATGTTGATGAGCCGCTGACGGTCGCCAAATCCTCATTGTGGAGCGCTATTCGTAACTACAGTGCTCACGCGTACGACAAGACCAAAACCGACCTGGAAAGAGCCATCAAATATCTGCAAACGGCGGCGCAGTCGGCCGACGAAACCACCCGCAGCGAAGCGGCCAAACTGGTAAAGGAAGCCAAGGCTCTGGAAGATAAAGTGCAAAGTCATAGCACCGAAACCGCCAAACGATTGGATCATTTGTGGCATCACACCGCCGCATTGTCGGAGCGTTCGTTGGAATACATGAGCGCCGGCTGGTCAAGTCTGCGTGCGGACAGCAAAATCAAAACAGATTTGATCGATGCCAAATTACATGTCTCGAACGCCCAAATCGACCGCTTTACCGACGACAACGTTAAGGAAGCGAAATCGGAATTAGACAATGCCTTATCATATCTTGGGCGGGCCGCCGACAAAGCCGGTGACTCGCACAAAACGCAAGTCAAACAATTACAGCGCGATGTGCAAAAGCTTGCCCAGGCGGTGTCAGAATCCGCGGATAACCAGCCGCAGTATACACAGATAAAACAGCAAATGACCCAGCTGATAGATACCTTGTGATAGTGTGTTGCGGGCGGCCGGAAGGTAATAGCCGAGGCCGCCCCACTGATGCGGGGGGAATGTTTTTATGAATAAACCAATGAATTTGCCATGACTAGTCTATACAATAACCGATCTATGCTCAGAACTCCCGTCTTCAGGCCCCTGTGGTTGCCGACCGCGATAATTACCGTGTTACTGCTGACTACCATTGGTGTTATGGTCACTATGTCGTGGCGAAACTTGCAACGATTGCAGCCGGTGCACAAACACCTTGCTGAACTAAACCGCTTGCAACAAATTAGACTGGCATTGGATGAAATGCTGGAACCCGTATTGGCGGGCAACGCCGCCATAGATCAGGAAAAAATACACAATATCGAAGATCAAATAAATGACATAGTGGAATTGAACACCTATTTGGATCCGAACACGCCGCGCCTGTTAGGTGAGTCCCGCGAGGTGCTGGAAACCATCATCCAGAACCCCAAACAACGGCTGCTTGCCAGCGTCGCCACTATTCGGGCAGTATTGGCCGCGGAATACAAGGCCCACGACCACTTGATGGGCAATGTGCGCCACGACACCGAACTGGAATTTAAAACGGCCACATCCACTTTCATAGTGTTGCCATTATTGGTGTTTGGCATTATGTTTTTATTGCGCAACCAGATTTTCGAGCCGCTCAACGAGCTGGCCACTTTAATGCGATTATTGGCGCGACAGGATTTTAAACCCGCGGTTGCCAGTACCGTCGGTCCGGTATTAAAACCATTATTCGATAACTATAACCACATGGTGTCGCGGTTGGCAAAACTGGAACAACAAAACCGCGCCCGGCAGGCGTCGTTGGAAAACCAGGTGCGCACCGCCACCCATGCCTTGTTGGAGCAGCAGCGCGAGCTGGCGGCCGCAGAGCGGCTGGCGGCGGTAGGGGAACTGGCCGCGGGGCTGGCGCACGAACTGCGCAATCCTCTCGCCGCCATGCAAGTGGCGTTGAACAATTTGCGTCAGGAAATAGACAGTGCGGACCACGGCGAGCGACTGGCTTTAGTCGTTAATGAGCTAAATCGGGTTACCGCATTATTGAACGGTTTGCTCAGCCAGGCTCAGCAAGAACCCGAACGATCCGTGGAGATCAAAGTTGACAGTGCCGTAAACGAATTGGCAACGTTGGCGAGCTATCAAATAGGAGAAAATATCCGCTTGCAACAGCGTATCCCTGAAGATTTAACCTGCCGCTTGCCCGCCGGTCGCTTGCATCAAGCCTTGTTGAATCTGGTATTGAACGCGGCGCAGGCCATTGGTGGGGATGAGGGTAAGATTGTCATTGCGGCCCAACACTCCGACGACAAACTGATTCTTTCGGTCAGCGACGATGGCCCTGGGTTTCCGCCTTCCATGTTGCACAACGGGATTCGGCCGTTTTTTTCCGGCCGCGCCGGCGGTACCGGTTTGGGCCTGGGTATTGTACAGCGTTTTACCAGTGACATGGGCGGTGATATCAAGCTCGCCAATCACCAACCACATGGCGCCACTGTCACGTTAACCTTACCTTGTGAGTACCACGATGGCTGATTCGATGTTGATCATAGAGGACGAAACACTGCTGGGCACCGAGTTGCAACGTTACTACCGCCGTAAAGGCTGGGACGTGGAATGGGTGCAAACGCTGGCGGAAAGCGA
>JASFLF010000376.1:0-4602 GCA_050118235.1 Gammaproteobacteria bacterium
TGGACCTGTACACGGGCAACTATAACGCTTTCGAAAACCGCCGTGCCGAGCAACTGGCGGTACAGCAAGCGGCTTATGAAAAGCAACAAAAACAAATCCGCCATATCCAATCATTTGTGGACCGTTTCCGTGCCAAGGCCACCAAAGCCAAGCAGGCGCAAAGCCGCTTAAAAGCCCTGCAACGTATGGAGCAAATCAGCCTGGCACATGTGGACTCGCCGTTCTCGTTTGAATTTTTTCCGGCTGAAAATCTGCCCGATCCCTTATTGTCACTGCGTGGAACACAAGTGGGCTACGCGGACAAAAGTATCTTGAACGACGTGACCCTAAGCATACTGCCTCAACACCGCATGGGATTGCTTGGGCCAAACGGAGCTGGTAAGTCTACATTGATAAAATTGCTGGCCGGACAACTGGATGCCATAAGTGGTGAATGTGTTTTCTCTAAAGGAACCGCCGTCGGTTATTTCGCTCAACACCAAATGGAGCAGTTGGACGCCCAGGCCAATGCGCTGTTGCACTTGCAACGTCTGGATCCCAGGGCCGCGGAATCGGATTTGCGCAATTATTTGGGTGGTTTCGGCTTTCGCGGTGACAAAGCGCTGGAGCCGGTGGTGAATTTTTCCGGCGGGGAAAAAGCCCGTTTGGTCCTGGCCATACTGGTGTATCAAAAACCCAATCTGCTGTTGTTGGACGAGCCCACCAACCATCTGGATCTGGAAATGCGCCATGCGTTGACTTTGGCGCTGCAGGCATTCGATGGCGCAGTCGTTTTGGTTTCCCATGATCGGCATTTATTGCGCACGGTATGCGAGCGCTTTTATCTGGTATGCGGCGGCGAAGTCAATTCGTTTGAAGGAGATCTGGCGGATTATCAACAGTGGCTTAAAAACCATGCCAGGGCTGCGGCGGGCGCCGGTAACACCTCGGCCGAGCAAAACGCCGCGTTGTCAAAAAAGCAATCTCGCCAGGCAAATGCCGAGAAGCGCCGCCAGCTTCAGCCTCTGCGCAATAAAGTCCAGCAATTGGAACGGACAGTGGCAAAACTGGAAAAACAAAAAACCGAAATCGATTCGAAACTGGCACAGCCCGAGGTGTACAATACGGAAAACAAACCGCAACTCACCGAGATGCTAAAACAGCAATCCCTGATTCAAACGGAACTGTCGGAAGCGGAAGAGCTATGGTTGGCTGCCATGGAAGAACTGGAGCAGGCGGAAGATTAGTTTTGAATAACCAAGAAGGCACGAAGGGCACGAAGGGTACGAAGATTTAATCTTGTGTTTCTCTTCGTGTCCTTCGTGCCTTCGTGGTAAATTGTTTTTCTACAGTTCAGTCTAGCCCGTATTTCTCACCAGGATGACGAGCCCTCGCTTGATCTTTGAATCCGCAAGGAATTTTCCTCAGTCGGAAATACAGCCGGTATTCCCCTCTTTCGGAAAATCCCTTGTGAATCCAAATCTCTGCGCGATCATCTCGCCCCCTGGTGAGAAATGCGGGCTAGTGGCCGGATTTTTGTTTACAAAATTTGGCGTGTTTGCGGTCATTTTTCCGGTCATAGTGATGATCGTCTTCCACGGTTAAGGTCACTTGATCGGTAGCCATGGCGCCGCCGAAATTCAGCATCACCGGGACGGGTTGGTCCAATGGTACTGTGCTCGATTTCAAGCGTTTACTGACTTTGATGGAGTGTTTGTTGAAATCAAGTTTTGCGTACACATGTCGGTCTTTGTAGATATAGAGTCCGGATTTAATCTTTTCAAAGTCCGCCATTGGTGCTTCCAGCAGCATCAATTCACCAAAGGCAACTCGTACAATGTCCTCAGCTTGAGGTTGTGCTACGTTGCCGAACTCCATTTCCAACTTGAGTTTGCTGCCGTGGTGGCGTTTGCTCCAGTCCAATTCTGCTTCGATTCCTTCGATGGTCAGTAACGACTCAACGGCGACAAACAGGGTTGCGGTGCTGGTAAATTCACCGTCGGAAACTTGTAACCTAACCGTGTATGAACCCGGATAGTAGAAAACATGACTTGGATTCTCGTCGGTGGAATTAGCACCGTCACCAAAGTCCCAGAAGTAGTTTAAGATGTCCCCGTTGGGGTCAGAGGCATTGGCAACAAAAGCCACTTGCAGCGGTGCCGGACCTTGGGCGGGAGTAGCTGTATAAGGTGCGAGTGTGGGCGGTTCGTTGCTGGCGGAAACCACGATGTCGACTACGGCTTGCCCAAGATTGCCGAAATCGTCTTCGACCGTTAACACTACGGTATACGTGCCCGGAAGTGTATAGGTAAACGAGGGTGCCACAATATCGCTGCCGGCGCCGTTTATGCCAAACTCCCAGGTATAACTTAAGGCTGCATTTTCCGGATCGCTGCTGGCGGAGCCGTCAAATGCAACGGTTAACGGCGCAAATCCTGACAATGGGCTGGCGCTGATGACGGCCACTGGGGGGAGGTTTTCGATCACCCGAATGAACACTTCGTCCGCAATACTGATATTGACTCCGTCACTGACGGTCAACGATACTACATAGTCTCCTACCACATCGGGTGAAAATGTTGTCATCACGGTATCGGTGGCAGTCAAAGTAGCGTTGCTGCCGGCTGGTACCAATTCAACAGCCCAATTGTACGCGACAATGGGATCGCCTTCCGGATCGTAAGACGCGGAACCGTCCAGAGTCACTAACCCACCCAGATACACATTGATATCTTGACCCGCAACGGCAACCGGCGGCGCATTTGGCGCGCGGTCGCGGATGAAAATATCTTCCCGGCCATTAGTATCGTCGCCCACGAGATTCGTCGCCATGGATTGAAATGCCACCATTCGGCCATCGGCGCTTATGGATGGATTACTGCTGCCGGAGTCGGCGAGGTTGTCATCGCTGTCGACACTGATAAGTTCCAGAGTGTTCTCGTTGATGTCGTACAAATACACATCTTCCCGATGGTTGGTGTCCGTCCCGATAAGCAAATCCACTACGGAGGAAAACACCACAAAATGGCCTTCGTGGTTGATTTTTGGCGATACGCTGGCACCGATAGGACTGGAGCCATCGGAGTTTAGGCTGATTCTTCGGGTGGTTTGATTCAGGCGGTCACGCAAAAATATATCGGAGCGGCGGTTTGGGTCATTGGCGGATAAATTGGCGGCGGAAGACTCAAACACAACATAGCGCCCATCACCACTCACGCTGGAGAAAAAACTGTGATTGTCGGCTTCTTCACCTGAACTGGTAACACTGATTCTTTCTATGCTACGAGCCGTACGGTCATAGAGGAAAACGTCGTAGCGTCCATTGGTGTCGTTGGGGACCAAATTGTCGGCAAACGAAGCGAAACTCACGTAACGGCCATCGGCGCTGATCTGCGGAAAATAGCTGGCGCCGTTGCCTTCCATGCCGGTGTTGTTCACGCTGACTCGCTCGGTAATGGCTTGAGCCCGGTCATACACGAATATGTCGTCGGAATCATTGTTGTCACCGGCCACCAGATTGCTGGCAAACGAATAATAGCTCACAAAGCGGCCGTCTGCGCTGATCGCCGGAGAATGGCTATCCACTAAAGTCTCACCAAACTCACCGGAGTAATTGATGCGTTCCGTGGTTCCGCTACTGCGATCATGCAGGAATATGTCAGTGGTGTTGTTGTTATCATCGGCAACTAGATTGTTTGCGTTTGATTCAAAAACAACAAAGCGGCCGTCGGCGGATATGGCGGCGTTTGTGCTTATTCCGTTGCTTTGTTCGCCGGCGCTATTGATGCTAATCCGCGTAGTTATACCTCGTGCAAGATCACGCACGAAGATGTCCATTACGCCGTTGGTATCATCAGCCACCAGGTTGCTGGCATCGGATTCAAAGGCGACAAAGTTTCCGTCAGCGCTGACGGCGGCGTTAAAACTGTCATTGTTCGCCTCTACGCTGTCGGTAGTAATACTGACTCTATCGGTATTTGCTGCAAAACAAAAATTGGTGAAGCTTAAGCTCAATAGGATGAGTGAGGGCACGAAGGTTTTCATGGTACTACTCCTGAGGTTACAAAAGCTTCCTGCTTGTGGATCATTGAAGGGTTGGGTTCGGACCGAAGGGGTCTTTAAGGAATAGCATAGAGAGCGCCTTGGAAAATATCTGCCTGAATTCAGCCCACTGAACCAAACTGTGATCCAGGTATTCGCGATATGTGATTTCAATCACAGGGACAATTTGCTGGGGAAAAATTTGGGAATGGATTCACAATCAAATACTATGAAAAGTTAAAGAAATTTGTATTACGTATTCTGTGCGATTGAAATTTTTTACTTCCCTATGCGTACATTCACAGCGGCATGAACATCAGTTTTCTGACAGATACGCCAGCCGTCGTAGGGGCAGTTCAAAGTACGCAAATACTGTCCGGAGACATTTTTAACACGCCCGTGCCGTTACCGGCCGCGGTATGGATGTTGGGTGGCGGATTGATGGGGTTAGCGGCGTTTGTGCGCCGTCGGTTGCATGCGTAGGAGCCGGTGGTAAAAGGTGCGGGATGCACGGTGCGAGGCGAGGGATTTTTATCCTTTAGCCTTTTACCTCGAACCTTTTACCTCGTAGCTTTTACCTCG
>JASFLF010000377.1:0-4601 GCA_050118235.1 Gammaproteobacteria bacterium
TTTGAAATACTCCGATAGGGTGTTCATCACGCGCCCTTCCTAGCGGATATTTTTAGTTGGACTCTAAGCAATATAGGCGGTGATGGTAAATTTCAAGCGCGAGAAGCATTTGCCTCAGGGAATCCTTTTACGGCTGAAATACAAACTGATTGTGTTTTTTTGGAGTTGGTCTCAAACATGGTGACAAGTCATGTTGCTGCATTGCAATCCGCAAGGATTCGGCTATAACTCTATGTACAGCTACGAGCAAAACACCTGTTATATACGGTCTGGTTTTTGCAGCCGTTGCGATTTTGTTGTTATTGATATGAATCAATCTCATATCTTTTGACACAACGCAAAATACTTTGACGTTTTCTACCCATTTAATATAGAAACTAGTCTAAACCCAAGCCAACTTAAGTAAACCTAAATTGTCATGAGGACCGACCATGGACAAGCTTGATGTAGCAAATACTGCCGTTACTGAGAAAAAAACCAAAGGCGCAAAATCCGCCAAAAAACCAGCAACTAAGAGGAAAACCACTGCAGTAAAAACCGCTGCCGCAAAAACCACTGTTGCGAAAGCAACCCGCACCAAGGGAAAAGCCGCTTTAATCAATATTTCTGACGAACAACGATTGAGTATGATTGCGGAGGCCGCTTACTTCAAAGCGGAAAAACGCGGTTTCGTTGGTGGCACTCCCGAGGAAGATTGGCTCGCGGCGGAATCAGAAGTGAACGCTTTACTGTCTAACAATCCGAGTCAACAGGCCAACGCCTAGGCCAGCGGTTGTCATTTATTCTCCCCCCTCGAACGAAGGTTGCATTCCCGCCGCAGCCTTCGTTTTTTATCGGCAGTCACTAACGGCGAAACTCCCTACCGAGCTTCCGACAAGATTCCAGAACATATCCTTCCAACTGAATAATGTTTTCTTGATCTTCAGATCGTACCACTCTTTACCTGCACCTATGGCTAATGTGGTGGAAATACCAATGAACATGGCGTCACATGGAGTTGCCTGATTATTGATGGCTACTTTGGTGGCCGCCGCGCCTATGACGCTGGTGGTAAGAAAATGATACAGCTTATCTTCCCCAAACCATGTGTCGTGTATTTTACGTGTATCCTGACTATGGTGCGGCGCCGTCGCGCAAGCCGAAAGAACCAACATCAGTAAAAATATCAATAAGGTTTTCAAGATGATATTAACTATTGTGAGCACCGCTGGGAAATTGACCTAATCGCCTGTTAAATTATTCCGCATAGATTAATTTGCGCTTGCATGTAGGTGGCGCATTGTCCCGATAGCAAAACCCGGTTATTTAACCTCGACCATTCACAAACCAGTTCTCCACCTCTGCGGGAAACCTGCCGCGCCCTCAGTCGGGATTTTTGCAGACGTTCCGCCCAAAACGGTGTCAACAGACAATGAAACGATCCTGTCACCGGATCTTCATCTATACCATATTTTGGTGCGAAAAACCGGCTGACAAAATCCACGTCCATGCCCCTCGCGGTTACCCCTATTCCTCTAGCGTCCAACTGACTTAAGAATAAATGATTTGGTTCCAGTGTTTTGATATCAAATTCATTATCGAAAACCACCAGATAATCATCCCCTCGAAACACCTCCTGCGGCACTTTGCCTAATCCATTGATTAGCGCTTCAGGCGGATCGCAAGGCTCACAGCGCAATGCTGGAAAATCCATGGTTAACATGCCATTGGATTGATTGACTTTGAGTTCACCGCTGCGGGTATAGAAAAGAACTTCGGAATCCGAGTGGCCTAGCTCGGTAAACAAAATATGGGCTGTGGCCAACGTTGCATGACCGCATAATTCCACTTCGTGTACCGGTGTGAACCAACGCAAGTGATAACCGCCGGTTTGTGGAACGAAAAACGCCGTTTCGGAAAGATTATTCTCAGAGGCAATTGCTTGTAATACCGAATCGTCCAACCAACTCTCTAATGGACAAATAGCCGCGGGATTGCCGGAAAAAATCTTGCTACTGAACGCATCGACTTGATAGAGTTGCAGGCGCATCAGACTCGGATCAGCCGCCTTTTATTTTTGTGATTTGCTCTTCCACAAAGTTTTTTGCACCGGATTCCGACATGTTTTTGTAAAGAAACGATAAATAACCGATAGTGTTGTCAGCCTTATCGACCAATGAATATTGGCAATTGTTAAACTTGCAATTTTCAAATACTGGTAAATTCCCGCCTTTATAAAGGATTTCACAATCATTGAATTCACAATCAATATATTCATTGAAGTCCACAGTAACTTTTTTGCCATCGTGTTTCATCGCGGTATATTTCATCGGCACTCCTTATTGTTTAGGTTGTTTGTTAATGGTTATTTTCGGTGTACCTAATAACACAGCATCGGTTGAATCCGCATTGACCTTAATATCATTCATACCACGCTTTTTGTTTCCCGGAAGGTTGAATCACCATTTTCCTCAAGCGCACACCGCTTTTACTCAGTTGAGCCCGGCTCCACAAATGAAATAAATCCTCCGCCGATTTAGGCTTATTGGTTTTAATATACAAATGGTTTTCGTTAAAACCGAATTCCCGCTCCAATTCACTTAAGCGTAATTTTAACTCCGGCAATGAACCGATAAACACTTTAGGTTGGTAATCACACGGAACCTGGAAATATTGCGATAAGGTAGGATCAACAATGTCGAAATTGTATATACGCAAATGGTAATGATAATTCCCCATACAAAATAGATCAGGCCTTTTTCCGGTTTCCACAAAAATCTTGGACGCCAACGACTCGCACGTAGCCATGCAACTGGCCGGTTTTTTGGACGCCAGCTTGTGAATATTCTTAAGTTTGAATTCCAACTGATTCATAGATACCCCATTATTATTTATGAATTGATTGCTGCTTGATCACATTACGAAAAGAATTTTGATTTTTGATAAGAAGACTGTCACCCGCCCTAAATATCAGTCATTGAGTTGAAAACAAAATATCCATTGAATAAACATGAAGTTAACTTGTCAAATCTACACAGGCAAGAAAATCCAGCTATAACTATTGGTATCCCTTACGAAAAATGAGATTTACGAAAGCATTTATGGAATATAAATGCTGACTGGACCTTCAAACCACAGCACTCAAACCACTGCACTTAGGACATATACCGTAATAACAGTACCTTACATAAATAATAGTACTGAAATACCCCTGAGGAATTGTACAGAATAATTGCTCCAATAGGTTAAACAATTAAACCCTTTTGATATAACAATTTATGATTTGCATATGAACGTTAAATATTTCATTGTTTGCTTATAGATAAAAATTCTACTCAATGCATGGATTTGCATATAATTGCCACTATGTCGCAAAACTATTTCCATACCGCCGTAAACCAATGGTTTAACCAAACCTTCGCCCAACCCACTGGCGTACAACGGCAAGCCTGGCCGGCCATAAAGGCAAAACAACACGCTCTGATTGCCGCGCCTACCGGTTCCGGTAAAACCCTGGCGGCGTTTCTAGCCGCCATCGACGATTTGGTACGCGAAGGTCTGGAAAAAGGCCTACGCAATGAAACCCATGTGTTATACATCTCGCCGCTCAAGGCTCTATCCAATGACATCCAGAAGAATTTACAACTGCCGTTAAACGGGATTCGTGACACCTTGCTGGAATCCGGGCTACCGGATGTCGATATCCGCGCCTGGGTGCGCACCGGCGATACGCCTCAAGGCGAGCGTCTGAAAATGCGCAAACAACCGCCACACATTTTAGTCACCACGCCGGAAAGCCTGTTCATATTATTAACCTCGGCATCCGGGCGGGAGATGCTAAAAACCGTTCGCTCGGTCATTGTGGACGAAATCCATGCCCTGGCGGGCAACAAACGCGGTTCTCACCTCACTTTATCTTTAGAGCGATTGGCATCCTTGTGCCAAAGACACCATGGTTACAAGCCCATTCGCATCGGGCTTTCCGCCACCCAAAAGCCCATTGATCAAATGGCACATTACCTTATCGGTGCCGATAGCCAGAGTAATGCCGACCGCCATGCCGGCAAGAAAGACAGCCAATGCCAAATCATCGATACCGGCCATGTGCGGCAGAGAGATCTGGCCATCGAAGTAACCGGCTCGCCCCTGGAAGCCATCATGGCCAACGAAACCTGGGGTGAAATCTATCAGCGCTTGGAAGAACTCATTCATCAACACCGCACCACACTGATATTCGTCAACACACGCCGCCTGGCCGAGCGCGCTGCCCATCATCTGGCCGAAAGCATTGGCGAGGAATACGTTACCGCCCATCATGGTAGTTTGGCCAAAGAACATCGCTTGAATGCCGAACAACGGCTAAAAGCCGGTAAACTCAAAGCCCTGGTTGCCACCGCTTCATTGGAGTTGGGTATAGACATTGGCGAAATTGACTTAGTTTGCCAGTTAGGTTCGCCCCGCGCCATAGCGGCGTTTTTACAACGGGTTGGCCGTTCCGGCCACGCCGTGGGCGCCACCCCCAAGGGACGTTTGTTTCCGCTATCGCGGGACGATCTGTTGGAATGTACGGCACTTATTGATGCCATCAACAAGGACGAATTAGACCGAATCATCATTCCCAA
>JASFLF010000378.1:0-4597 GCA_050118235.1 Gammaproteobacteria bacterium
TCGTCAGCACGTGTTTTACCTGTCATGGCGTGGATGGAGTCGGCTCGGGCAAGATCCCGGAACTGCGTGATTTAAAAAAGAGCGACATCACCGAAAGCCTGCTCGGTTTCGCCTCGGGCGATGAAAGGTCCACCATCATGGGCCGCCATGCCAAGGCCTATACCAAAGAAGAAATCAATCAATTGGCCGAATACTTCGCCAAATTCAAGAAGTGAGGTACAACATGAGCAAACTCAATCGTCGAGATTTTCTAAAAGTGTTAGGCGCCGGTGGTATGGCTGCCGGCACCGGTTCATTACTATTACCGTTGAACGCACAAGCCAAGACCGGCGGGCGCGTAGTGGTGATAGGCGGCGGATTCGGAGGTGCCACCTGCGCCAATTATATTCGCCGTTTCGATCCCAGTGTGGAAGTGACCCTTATCGAGCCTAACAAAGAATTCATCACCTGCCCATTCAGCAATACTGTATTGGCAGGCATATACGGCATGGACTACATCACCCAGAGCTATGAAGGCCTGGAGAAAAACCGCGGTGTGAAGGTTGTGCACGACACAGTAACCGCCATAGACCCGGCCGGGAAGAAAGTAAACTTAAAAGGCGGAACCGCCTTGAGCTATGACCGACTGGTGGTTTCACCAGGCATCACATTTCGATGGGACGCTATTGAAGGCGCTTCTGCCGCCAGCGCCGAAGTTATGCCGCACGCGTGGAAAGCCGGCAAGCAGACCTTGTTACTGCAAAAACAGTTAAAAGCCATGAAAGACGGTGGTACATTTGTTATTGCCGTTCCACAAAAGCCCTTCCGTGCACCGCCGGCTCCCTATGAGCGAGCCAGTTTGGTCGCTTATTACTTGTCGCAAAACAAACCTAAGTCCAAGGTGCTGGTGATCGATTCGGGCGACAGTAACGAAGAACTACCAGTGTTCAAAGCCGCGTGGGAAGATCTCTACCCCAACATGATCGAATGGGTGAAAGGATCCGAGCAAGGCGAAATCCAAAAAGCCGATGCCAAAGGTATGACACTGACGGGCCGATCCGGCACAAAATACAAGGGGGATGTTATCAACTTGATTCCACCGCAAAAAGCCGGTGACATCGCTCAGACTTCCGGGCTGGCAGGCAAAGGCGGCTGGTGTGAGGTAGATCCCGAAACCTTCGAGTCTAAAGTACACAAGAACGTGCACGTCATTGGCGATGCCTGCATTGCCGGTGAGATGCCCAAGACGGGACATGCCGCCAGCAGCCAAGGAAAAATTTGTGCGGCCGCCGTGGTGAGTGCGTTGCGGGGTGAAAAAATGCCCGCTGATTTCACATACACTGAAAGCATCTATAGTTTGCTCGATCCCAAATACGGGATTTCCTCGGCCGGCGTATACCGACTCAAAGACGGTCGTATCGCGCGCGTCTCCGGCGGGGTCAGCGATGTGGATGCCTCGCACAAAACCAGAGTCAAGGAATCCAAATTTGCCAGAGGCTGGTATAAAGGCATTACCACCGACACTTTCGCTAAAAGCTAAACATTGCATGCAGACGCTAGCAATTCCATGCGGGATACGGATGCCCCCGGAATAGAAAAACTGTTTTAACAGGAATCACTGGAGTAGTATTATGATTAATAAGAAATGGCTGATCGGTGGCACCTCTCTTGGGGTGTTGTTGCTGGTATTTGCGGTAGGCATCGTTTTTACCGGCGGATTTAACATCGCATTGGCCTGGACCAACACCGAATCTTTTTGTACCTCCTGCCACGAAATGCAAAACAACTTCAAAGAATACAAAGAGACCGTTCACAATATCAACCGCACCGGTGTGCGCGCAACCTGCCCCGATTGCCACGTGCCCCACGAATTCGGCCCAAAAATGGTGGCGAAGATCCGCGCGGCAAAAGACGTATGGCATCATTTAGTGGGTACCATCGATACGAAAGAAAAATACGAAGATTACCGCTTGACCATGGCAAAGCGCGTTTGGGAGAAAATGAAAGACACCGATTCGCGTGAATGCCGTCGCTGTCATGTGGTGGACTCCATGGCCTTAGACGAACAACAAGGCCGAGCGGCTCGCAAACACGAATCCATGAAAGAAAGCGGTAAAACGTGCATCGACTGCCACAAGGGCGTCGCCCACGAATTGCCCCAAGACTACGACGAGACTGAGGACATCTAAGCCGGTTGTTTGAAAATCGCATTTTTTGTAGGTCGGGTTAGATGCGCACCCATCCATATTTAAATTCAACTCCAATGCTTGCGCGCATCGTAACCCGACAACTAATCCGCCTGCATTTTTTATCATGGGCAGATGGATGGCGAATACGTTCCCACGCCAAGGTTATCCATTTGAATTTGCTGAGTGTCCATACCCGGCCCAACGCCGTTGAGCCAATTGACCAGCAAATCATGAAACGAGTGTGGTGGTACTCCCGGCCCCGCGACATGATGACGGAAAAAACCATCGTTGGTCAGCACGGCGACGTGACGACCGCAGTTGGGGCCTTGTATCCCCAGCGCGTCGAGCGGGCTTTCCAAACCGCCTGACCCGGCGGTATACCCCCTCAATAAATCAAGCTGATTATATTGCGCCGCCCAGTAATCATCCGTTGAGAGATAAAGATTCCAGCGACCATAAGGTCTCTTGCCCAGCGGATCGTTCATATCCATGCGCAAGAACAGCGGCGTGGTGATGTGGTTTAGCAACGTATAGGTGGTGTCATAACATACCTGCGGATGGCTGCCGACGAGATTGTGGTCACCCGCATAGAGTGGATCCAGGCAGGACTGGTCCAGCGCGCTGTCGTTGGCGCCCCAGAAATCCCGCGAGACAGGTTCCACTTCTGTCAATAAATAGTCCCGGTAATCTGCGGGTGAGTTGGGATCGGCCCAACTGATCAAAGGATTAACAGGATCCCACATCCCCGGCGTCGCTCCGGCATCGAGCAGTCCGCTCACTTTCAATGCCGGATCCGCCACCGCCGGGGTGAGAACATCCTCGCGCAGGCGATCGATATGATGACGCACACCGCCCGAGCCCGCCGAATCGCCGCCGATGATAATCTCGCTGGCGTCCTGGAGGTTAGGCAGCGGTGTGGCGTAAAATCTCTGCGTTGCAACCGGATCGGCATCGGTGGGTCCGGCGAGCAGAGTGGAAAACACCGCGTTGACAATGGCCTCGCCTTGAAACTGAATATCGTACGTCGTGCCGGTTGATGCGGTTATCCCAACTTGCGTGGCGGATCCGATCCAATTGTCCGAACTGCAGTAATGCACCAACACATGATTGTAGTCGGCAAAGTTATTGACGGCCGGCGCTGGCGGCGTCAGTTCGAAAATACCACCCGGGGAATGTATTGCATCCCAGGCACCCAAAGAACTCATTTTTCCGGCGCGATCAAATGGCGCGTCACCGCCGCTGCACCAGCGCGTTAGCAAGCAATCGTCCGCATTACGGCAACCACCGCCACCGTCGATAAAGATCAACCATTTTCGGCTGGGCTGTATGATTGGATTTGCGGCGTAGGCCGCATTGGCCGGGCGGATGTACATTACCGCGGACGAGCCATCATTACAGAGGGCATCAGGATAAGCTTGAGTATCTATGGTTTTTCGCAACAGCGGAATGCCCGGTTGCCCGGACACAAACGCCCTGAAAGTAGGGTGAATATTAAAAGGAGGCGTGCCCGACGGGCACAACGCCGGGGTTAGCGGCTGGGCGGAAGAAGCGTCGGAGGAGGCGATCACTACCATCACCGCACACAAAATATTCCACCACACTATGTTTGCATTCACTTTCATGCGCTGTGGGACGGCGCCGTTCGGTCGTTTAACTCTCCGTATCAACCACATGGCAATCTCCTTTTTGTCTCATTGGGTTGGTGAAAATCCCGGTGTCTCCATTGGGCGGTCGCCCTAAATCAAGTCAAGGTAGCTATATATAAAGGTACCTATATAAAAGTACCTATATATAGAAGGCGTAAAAAGACTATTTTTGGGATCACTTAATTTAGCGACACAACATCGACCACCTCAGCATTCGATGATTCCTGACATTACCTCTGTGGTCATTACAATTCGTTTACGCCTTAAGATTGAACTATTATTTCTTATACCACCGCTTGTTTCTTAATAACCTTACGTTCGCTGCGCTATTCCATGGAAGAGACCGATACCGGTCAAGCCGAAGCGGAATCCCATCGCTGTAAGGCTTGCCGCAAACCCATAAAGCCAAACGCCAAGCTATGTCCCTATTGCCATAGCCGCCAGACTGACACGCCCTGGCATAAGATATCGGTGTTGCTGCAATGGAGTGCCGGTGCGGTTACTATGGTGTCGCTGATTGTTGCGCTTAACACACTAACCAATTTTTACGCCGGGTGGCTGGAGAAAAAAAACACCGTAGAGGAACTTACTTACGCCGCCCATTGGTTGGAACAATCGGATAATTTTTATTACGCCTGGAACCTGGTTGACCAAGCCCTACACTTGGATCCAAGTAACGCCCGAATACGCCAATACCAAATTGACCTGGCCATGCACTGGTTGCGAAGCGGAAGCACCCGCTCCAATCGCAAAGCAAGCTATACGGAATTGGCTGATACGGTC
>JASFLF010000379.1:0-4593 GCA_050118235.1 Gammaproteobacteria bacterium
TTCAGTAAATTTGGTGGCTTCGACTTTGACAAACGGCGCATTGGCGAGTTTTGCCAACCGACGGGCGATTTCGGTTTTGCCCACCCCGGTAGGGCCGATCATGAGAATGTTCTTGGGCGTGATTTCACCCTTCAGTTCGTCGCTGACTTGGCTGCGGCGCCAGCGGTTGCGCAACGCAATGGCCACGGCCCGTTTGGCCTCGGATTGGCCGATAATGTGTTTATCCAGTTCTTGTACGATTTCTCGGGGGGTCATTTGGGACATAGTCAATACTCAAAACAAGTTTGGTTCAAAGCGGGGTTTATATGGCCAACTCTTCAATGGTGAGCTGGGCATTGGTGAATACACATATATTAGCGGCTATGTGCAAGGATTTTTCCACGATAGTGCGGGCATCCAAATCGGTATTTTCCAATAGCGCGGTAGCAGCGGCTTGGGCATACGGCCCGCCGGAACCCATAGCAATCAATCCATGTTCCGGCTCGATGACATCGCCGTTCCCGGATATGATCAATGAAGACGTGGGGTCGGCCACCGCTAATAAGGCTTCCAGGCGGCGCAACATACGGTCGGTACGCCAGTCCTTGGCCAATTCCACGGCGGCGCGGGTGAGATTACCTTGATGTTTTTCCAATTTGCCTTCGAAACGCTCAAACAAGGTGAACGCATCGGCGGTGCCGCCGGCAAATCCCGCCAAGACCTTATCGTGATACAAACGCCGCACTTTGCGGGCGTTGCCTTTCATGATGGTGTTGCCTAAGGAGACTTGACCGTCGCCGCCGATGACCACTTTGTCACCGCGGCGTACGCTCACTATAGTTGTGCCGTGAAACGTTTGATCCAATGTGTTTTCCTTTATATTTATTTGCCGTCAAACCGGAGTGAAAGTATAGATTCTACACTATAGCGGGTATGGCTGAAGTCGAATTCTTAAAATGTGTTGAAATCAGGCGTTTTTCAATGGCTTTTTCTTAGATTTAAGATCGGAGTTGAGCGTCGCGGATTTGGCGCGAGGATGGGCGGCGTCATAGACTTTAGCCAAATGCTGAAAATCAATATGGGTGTAGATTTGGGTAGTGGAAATGTCGGAGTGGCCCAACAATTCCTGCACGGCGCGCAAATCCCCGCTGGATTCCAATAAATGACTGGCGAAGGAATGGCGCAAGCGATGGGGATGCACCGGGGATTCGATGCCTTGGGTAACGCCCCACTGCTTCATGCGTTGTTGCACGCTGCGGGCGGAAATGCGGCTGCCGCGGTTGCTGATAAATAGCGCAATTTCCTCGGGATTCGCTAACGTGCTGCGCTCCTTTAGCCAATGTATAAGGCTTTCTTTGGCAAACCGGCCTATGGGAACGATGCGTGTTTTAGCCCCCTTGCCGGATACCGGCACGCTGCTATCAACCAGGTCGATACTGTCGATATTCAGGGAAACCAGCTCCGCCAGCCGTAATCCCCCCGAATACATCAATTCCATCATAGCCCAGTCTCGTACCGCCAGGGGGTTATTATGGTCGACGTTTAATAACTGGCCCATCTCGTCTACGTCCAACGGCGTGGGCAGCTTGCGGGCGGTTTTCGGCGCGCTGATTCCGATGACAGGATTGGTTTTAACCACGGCCTCGCGGCGCAGAAAATTAAAAAAACTGCGTATGGCTGACAACTCGCGCTGTAAACTGCGCCCTCCCAATCCCTTACGATGGCGTGCCGACACATAGGCACGCATTAAATAGCTGTCCACTTGATCCCATTGCTCAAGATGTTTTTGCTGACAATAGTCGCGGAAGTGATGCAGATCGCGCCGATAGTTGCTTAAGGTGTGTGGCGAGTAGCGTTTTTCGCTTTCCAGGTATTGATAAAATGCCTTGAGTTGTGTCTGCAGAGAATGCAAATGAATCGGCTACTTTGGTTTCGTTGGATTTCGATCAGCAGGTATCGACTATTTGGTTTCAATAAAGCGCATCACCGCTTTACTGATCAAGTGACTCATTTGGTTCAAATACACCGTGCCCATACCGGGATGAAACCGGGTATCTTCGAAACTGCCTATGGCCAGCAAACCAAAGCCTTTTTTTGCCATCAACGGCAACAAGGCCACCGACCCGATACGCTCGGAGGATTCAGCAAACAAATACTCCCTTTGGGTTTGTTTCAACCGGCCGCAGAGGGGGCGGCCGTCTTCGAAAATTTTTCCAAATAATTGTTTCAGGTCGTCGGCGTTGCAGATGAACTCACGACGATTTAACGCGGCAACAACTTTGGTGCTGGTAACAATGCGTAACGCCACGGCGTCGGCGGCAAAGTCGGATTTCAGGCTTTTCACCAGTAAATCCACCACTTCGGAAACCGAGTCAGCCTCCATCAGGCTAAGCGTGAGTTTATATACTTGACGATTTAAACGTTCATTGTCCCTGGCGATTTGCACCAAGTCGTCCAATTGCTTCTGCAATTTGCGGTTTTGCTTGCGCAATACATCCACTTGGCGCTCTACCAGAGAAACCGCGCCGCCGGTTATGTGCGGCACTTTTAACTCGGTTAATAATTGTGTGTGTTTCTCAAAAAACTCGGGATGCTGTTTGAGAAATTTTTCCACTTCCTTGTCTGATACGCGCTCTTGCACATCACCTGGTTTTGTTTGAATGCTCATAATGAAATTCGCCCCTCGAATACGCTTTCCGCCGGACCAGTCATCCACACGGGCTCACCCTCACCCGCCCATTGAACCATTAATTGGCCGCCAGGTAAATTAACATTCACCCGCTCCTGCAACAATCCCCATGTGCGGCCAACCGCCACTGCCGCACATGCACCCGTACCGCATGCTTGGGTTTCACCTACTCCGCGCTCAAACACGCGCAGCTTTATATTTAGTGTATCAACGATTTGCATAAATCCAACATTGGCGCGCCGGGGAAATCGTTCATGGTTCTCCAATAACGGGCCCCAGGTCTGTATCGGCGCGTGTTGAACATCGTCAACCAATAATACCGCATGGGGATTACCCATGGATACAGCACCAATTTCCACATCCTGCGAAGGTAAAACCACCACGTAGCGCTCGGCCTGATGGTCGGCAATAAACGGAATGTCCCTGGGCGCGAACCGTGGTACGCCCATATTCACCGTAACTTGACCATCTTCTTGTTCGGTGAGCTCAATAACACCAGTGTTGGTACTGACGGTGATAGGGTTTTTGTCGGTCAATCGCTTGTCGTGCACGAAACGAGCGAAGCAGCGGGCTCCGTTGCCGCATTGTTCCACCTCACCGCCGTCGGCGTTAAAAATTCGATAGCGAAATTCCACATCGGGACGATCCGGGGACTCGACCAATAACAGTTGATCACAGCCAACACCCAGATGACGATCGGCGATGAAACGAATTTGATCTCGCGTCAATGCCACCGCTTGGCCAATGGCATCAATAACCACAAAATCATTGCCCAGACCGTGCATTTTGGTAAATTCAAGTTCCATGGATTGGTGGTTGTTTTACTGGTTTTTATCTATCTTGCTGTCTCTGTTCCATTCACCGGACTTGCCCCCGCTTTTATGGACTAAACCGATAGCTTCCATATACATTCCCCGGTCCACCGCTTTACACATATCATAGATGGTCAACAAGCCAATTTGAACCGCGGTGAGCGCCTCCATCTCCACACCGGTTTGGCCTTGGCTCTGGGCGGTAACCCTGCATAGCACACTGTGCGCTTCAATCTCAAAATCCACACTGACTTTGGTCAACGGGATGGGATGGCACAATGGAATTAAATCCGCGGTTTTTTTTGCCGCCATGATGGCCGCGATCCGGGCCACCGCTAGAACATCGCCTTTTTTATGCCCGCCTTCTTTTATTAGCGCCAGGGTAGCCGCTTGCATGCAAATCCGGCCTTCGGCAACCGCGATGCGCCGGGTGGCGGGCTTGTCACCTACGTCCACCATTACAGCCTGGCCCGAGGTATCAAAATGGGTCAATTTACTCATGTTCGTGGTTCGTGGTTCGTGGTTCGTGGTTCGTTGATTATAGTCATCAAAGCCGCTAATGAGTTACACTTTTAATGAATAAAATGCTGCCAGACGGATTGATAATCGTTCATTTAATACCATATTTTAACTGTAGTTTTGATCGAACCGTTTCAATATAAACTTTTCTCAGCAGTAAAAAACCGTTAAGAAAACGCTATGGCCATTACCGCGAGATTCTTCGCCAGTTTACGCGAGTCATTGGGATTGGACGAGACCGATGTCGTTCTGTCCAAGGCCAACACCGTGACTGATGTATGGGACCAGGCAACCCACGGGGCGCAAATGCCGCCCAACACTTTGATAGCCGTTAATATGGAATACGTTACCCAGGACCACCTCATCAAAGATGGTGATGAGGTAGCGTTTTTCCCCCCGGTATCCGGTGGATAAGCCACATTGTGTATCTTATAGTAGTGAATTTTAGCTATGAAAATCGAACTTTACGCCAAACCGTTTAATCCCTGGGACGAATTAAACCATTACCAAAATGAGCATGCCTTGCAGGGAAGCGTTGGCGCGGCCTGTGTATTTGTCGGCACAATGCGGGATTTTAATGAAGGGGATGACGTC
>JASFLF010000380.1:0-4591 GCA_050118235.1 Gammaproteobacteria bacterium
TGCTGGGGGGTATTACTGCAATGATACTGCGAATAAACACTATAAAATCCGCAAATCGCACACGATGCTAAAAAACTAGTAACTCCTGGAAGCTGTGTTCAATCCCAATTCATAATGCAACTACTTACGTAGTTGCGTTAGCGCAATACACAAATTAACTTAAGTAATTAGCTAATGTCACCAAAAAATGGGGCACAAGTAACAATGCGCCAGTCTATCGTGTATAACCAAGCCGGTTGTCAAATTCGATAAACGTTATAACACTGCCTAGCTTAATCTCATACCTAGATTAGCCTTATTCCTAGTGCCTGGTTTTCGTATCTCATTTAAGAATAATTAATCTAATTTTAATATAAGCCCTGATAACTCTGTTATACTCCGTCCCTCGAAGGTTGACTCATTGTTGATCGTTAGTAATATCTTTATATGCAACTATAGTAATATCATTATATTTAACCAGGAGTTGAAGAAATGTCTAAATCAGAAGCTATGCAAGCAGAAACCAAAGCTGCGGAATCAAAACCAGCAAATGAAGGTGTTAAAGTTCGTTGGAATACCAGTAATTTAAGCAGCGCATATGCAAACGTATGTAACGTTACCAGTACTCGTGAAGAAGTTGTTATGAATTTCGGTGTTAACAAAGCCTGGGAACGCGGCGCGGGTGAGATGGAAATTGAACTGTCCAACCGCATTATCCTGAGCCCCTTCGCGGCCAAGCGCCTTAACTTAATGCTCGATAAGTTGATCAAGGAATATGAAGCTCGTCACGGCGAGTTAAAATTGGAAGTAGGTCAAGGCTAATTCCAAAGTTTCATTTTTCGATGTGCCAACCTCATTAAATTAAATAGATGGGGTTGGTTTCTTGATGATGGATAAGATGAGTCTCAATCATAGCGGCATGCATGACCAAGCCGCATCTCGCCAGATGCAAGATTCCGATTGGCAAATTTGGACGCGCTTCGCGGACGCCAATAATGTCGAGGAATTTTGCCAAAGTTGGTTGGCCATTCAATGCCGGCAAATCGAAGGTGTTACCGGTGGTTTGGTATTGCTTGGTCCCGCAGGTAAAGGGCCGTTTAAGCCGGCTGCCGTGTGGCCTGACATGCGCAACGACATGCGCCACCTATCAAAAGCCGCTGAGCAAGCACTTAGCGAACGACGCGGTTTACTTCTCAAAAATTCTCCCGATGGTGAATCCTCAGAAGCCAATACGCGCTTTCACATTGCGTATCCGCTGGAGCTAAATGGGGAGTTATACGGTGTTATTGTCCTGGACGTAACTTCGCGCCCGCAGGCTCAGTTGCAAGCGGTGCTCAGGCAACTGCACTGGGGGAGCGCTTGGCTGGAGATCTTGTTACGGCGACAAGAATCCGAAAAAGACGACCAGACTCTGACGCGCCTCATTAGCGTGCTGGATACTATGGCCGGCCTGGTTGATCAGAGCGGTTTTCACACATCCGCGATGAGTTTTGTCACGGAATTGGCAACTCATTTTAATTGCAACCGAGTCAGTATCGGATTTATCAAGAGAGGGCGCATGGTGGTAAACACTATGTCGCACAATGCGCAGTTCAACGAAAAGTCAAACCTGGCGCGCGCCATCGGCTCCGCGATGGATGAATCGTTTGACCAAAAAGATATTATTGTTTATCCGGCCCTTGAGGACCAGGAAATCCCGCTGGTTAGCCGGGCTCACGAAGAACTGGTGAAACAATCAGGCTCGGGTGCCGCGTGCTCAATACCCATTGTGAGCGACGAAAATATTATCGGTATGCTTACTTTGGAAAGAAACGCCGATAATCCCTTTGACGAGGAAACTCTCGAAACCTTGGAAGGGGTTGCCTCTCTAGCGGGCCCGGTTCTGGAAGAAAAACGCAAGAATGACCGCTTGCTGGTGTTTAAAATCGGCGACTCCATTCTCAAGCAAATGCAGAAACTGGTAGGACCCAGACACGTCGCTTATAAGTTGAGTGTCGTTTCCATAGCTTCCGTAATAATGTTGTTTACTTTCGCCGAAGGCGATTTTCGAGTTTCCGCGGATACTGTCATCGAAGGGGAAATTCAGCGCGTGGTAACCTCGCCGTTCGCCGCTTATGTGGCCGAATCCGAAGTACGGGCAGGCGATATCGTCAAGCAAGGCCAGGTATTGGCGATACTGGACGACAGAGATTTAAAACTGGAACAGATCAAGTTATTGGGGCAAAAAAACCAACTGGCCAGCCAATACCGGGAGGCAATGGCAAACCATGACCGCGCCCAGGTCAGGATCACTATGGCTAAATCCGGTCAAATTCAAGCGCAACTGGATTTGCTTGACTACAAATTGGCGCGCACTAAATTGGTGGCGCCGTTTGATGGCGTCGTTGTCAGTGGGGATTTAAGTCAGGCGCTGGGGGCGCCTGTGGAAAAAGGCCAAGTGATATTTGAGGTTGCTCCATTGGATGCTTACCGGATTATCCTGCAAGTGGATGAGCGAGATATTACATACCTCAAAGAAAAGCAACTCGGTACACTCGTTTTATCCAGTATTCCCGACGAAGAATTGTATTTCACGGTGAAAACAATAACCCCTGTCAGCACCGCCAAAGAGGGTAAAAATTATTTTCGCGTGGAAGCCGAGTTGGATGAATTATCGCAAAACCTAAGACCCGGCATGGAAGGCGTGGGCAAGGTGAAAATAGGCCGCGAAAATCTATTTTGGATCTGGACTTATAAAATAATAAATTGGTTCCGATTGTGGGTCTGGTCTTGGTTACCTTAGTCGGCTTTAGATATGAGTACACGTTTATACAGTCCGTCGTGGCACAGGGTTGCGAATCTAGTCCCTAACCTGAGAAAGCACACCCAAATCCATCGGCACCACTATCGCGGTGTGCTCTGGTATGTGTTGCAAGATCATTTATCATCACGCGTACACCGATTTACGCCTGCGGCGTACTACTTCATCGGGCTTATGGATGGTACCAGGTCAGTACAACAAATATGGGATTTCGCCATCGCTGAGCTTGGTGACGATGCGCCAACACAAGATGAAGCCATTCGCTTGCTTAGCCAACTGCATTCCGCCGACGTGTTGCAATGTAATGTTCCGCCGGACGCCTCCGAGTTGTTTACCAGATACCAAAAACAAAATAAAAGCAAACTTTTGAGTCGAATGATGAATCCTCTCTCATTGAGGATTCCAATTTTCGATCCGGAAAGATTTCTCAATCATTTTATGCCGCTGTTACGCGCCCTACCCGGGTGGCTTATATTTGCCGTTTGGGGCACTATTGTCGTAGCCGCCTTGGTGCAAGCGGGCATTCATTGGCCGCAACTTAGTGAAAACGTATCCGATCGTGTTTTAACCCCAAACAATTTATTTATCATTTGGTTAATTTTTCCGGTCATTAAGGCGTGTCATGAATTGGGACATGCCTTTGCGGTTAAAAAATGGGGCGGGGAGGTTCATGAGATCGGCATAATGTTTCTTGTACTTATGCCTATACCTTATGTAGACGCTTCAGCGGCTTCGACTTTCAGGGACACGAAGAAGCGTGTTGCAGTGGGCGCCGCCGGTATGATCGTGGAGGTTTTTATCGCCGCCTTGGCGATGTTTGTTTGGATGTATGTAGATACCGGACTTATCCATGTAATAGCGTACAACACCATGTTGATTGCCGGCGTATCTACCATCTTATTTAACGCCAATCCGCTATTGCGTTTCGACGGCTACTATATTCTTTCCGATCTTATTGAAATCCCCAATTTGGCCTCGCGAGCCAATAACTATCTGGGTTACCTAATACAACGGTATTTGTTTGGTGTTCGCAACATTGATAAATCCGACGCAAGCTGGGGTGAAAAAATCTGGTTTGTGTTCTTTAGCATTACCTCGTTTTGTTATCGCATGTTTGTGGTCTCTATTATTGTATTGTTCATATCGGCGAAATTTTTCGTTATCGGCGTGCTTTTAGCTATGTGGTCGCTGACGATGATGCTCATAGTTCCCACCTTTAAATCGGTCTCGAAAATTTTTACCAGCCCCCAGATCCGGCCGAAACGAAAGCGGGCGATTCTAACCACATCCAGCGTAGTTACCATGATTATTGGTGGTTTGTTGATGGTGCCAATTCACTCATGGACCCGCACCGAAGGTGTAGTGTGGGTGGAAGGCGACGCGGTGGTTCGGGCGGGAACAGATTGTTTTATAGATAAAATTATTGCCTCACCGGGTGAATTCGTCACACAGGAAACGCCATTATTCGAGTGCCGGAACGTCGAGTTAATTACCCAAGTGAAAGCGATACAAGCCGGGTTGGCGGAATTACAGGCGATGTACGACCAGCAAATTGAAGAGGAACGGGTCAAAGCGGAAATCACCAAAGAAGAAATCAAAAACCTGCGCGCTGAACTAGAGCGCACCGAGGAAGAAATTAATAGTTTGGTAATAAAAAGCCATGTCAGTGGCAGATTTGTGGTACCGAATGCGACCGATATAATCGGTAAGTTCGTGCGTAAAGGCGAATCCATAGGTTATACCCTGAATCCGGCCAATGTAACGGTGAAAGCAGTAGTGGATCAGGACGACATTGATTTGGTGCGTTTACAT
>JASFLF010000381.1:0-4586 GCA_050118235.1 Gammaproteobacteria bacterium
CTTGCTTGCGATTGCGGATATCGCGAATCGCCGCCATCACCAACATACCTTTTTGGGTTTGCAAGGGGCTGAAGGCCACTTCCACGGGAATGGTATTGCCGGTTTTGGTTTGCGCGTATAACTCCATGCCATCGCCCATCAAACGGCAGTAAGGGTTGTCTAAAAAACGCAGTCGATGTGCTTCATGCCCATGGCGCAGCTGCTGAGGAATCAACAGCTCCACGGGCTGGCCTGATAATTCATCCTGCGAGTATCCGAAGATTTTTTCGGTTTGTTCATTGACTAAATCGATTGTGCCGTCTTTATCGGTGATAACAATCGCATCAGGGGCTGAATGCAGCAGGCCGCGAAATTTACGCTCGCTGTCGCGCAGCGCCAATTCGATTTGATGACGCTCCTTAATTTCATGTTGCAGTTCCCTATTGGTATTTTGCAACTCCAGCGTGCGTCGCAGTACCAGATCTTCTAATTGATCTTTCATCTGCAGCAGTGCCGCGTTTTTCTGTTCCAATTGCAGTGTTTGCTGTTGAATGGTTTTTCGTTGTTCCATCAACTGACTATTCATTTGTACTACGTGTTTTTTGCTCTGATCGATCTCAAAAATGGTTTCGGTCAGCAACTGCGATTTGGCATAGGATAAATAACTCACACAGCGCATATGCAGCGCTTTTTCCAGCAAATCCCGGTTGATGTTGCGAATATCAGCGACTTGCTGGCTACCGGCTTCTAAAAATCGGTCTTTCATAATGCTTGGTTCTTTAAATCCAGCCCGCAAGGCAACTGTTTTAGATAATCAATGGCGATGGCTACGTTATCCGCTTCAAATATGGATCCGTGTTGCGGCAACAACCGGTCAATGTCCATTTTTTCAAGCCGTTGCATACACTCCTTTAATAAGGTATTGCTGGGCATATACACCTCATGCCAGGATTTCATAGATTCAAAATTGCCATCCGCGGCGAACAATGCCCAGTCATTGGAGATGGCGCCGAAAACATCGCTGGTAAACAAACTCCTGGATTTCGTGTCGTACGTCATGATTGCGCCAGGAGAATGCAAATAAGGCGTAAACAGAAATCGAAGCGTGCGGCCGGCGGGCAGGTTGTATAGGTAACCGTGCTCATCGACAGCGTAAAAATGCGATTTCAAGCCATAGTGGCGGATCAGACGGATGGTGTTGGTGTGGGCGATGATTTCAAGGTCCGGATTATCGATCACATCCTCCAACACCGCCAGATTACCGCACACATCCGGATCCTGATGGGACACGACCAGAGCGCGGATCGAGCCCGGATCCACCAAGTCGATCACTTTACGCATAATTTTAGGAAAATAAGGAAGGGAACCGGGATCAAACAAAATGACGCTGTCTTCGTCCATCATCAAATAAGGATTGCAATGTAAATTCACCTCTTTATCGTAAAATCCGACCCAATAAATATCCCGGGTTACCGCCACCGCTTCGTCGTAATTCACTGTTGTCACTTCGCAACCTCGTTGTAGTTTTTATTTTATTCTTGGATCAATTCTAAAACCCTATATTTTGTACAGATGTTACATAAGATTAGTATTTTGCTAAGATTAATCCAGTAGAAAATTGTGAAAATTCCGTAACACCGTATATTTTGAATAATCTGTATACAAACAAGAAAAACGCAATGGATGATTTGCCCTCTTTTAAGCGAGAACTGACAAAAAGCGGTAAGAATTTTCTTGCCCTCACCCCCCTACCCGCACTGAAAGTGCGCATCAAATTTATGGGCAAACTGCAGGACCAGGAAGTGTTATGGGATACCACCATTCAAACGTTGGCCTCATATCTTGCCGAAACCCCACCAACAACAGTAACCCCGAAAACCGTGGAAGTACGTTCCTTTATGCAAGTGGAGCCGCCCCAAGATGGCGTTAGCACGTTAAACGTGGTGTTGGCCGTACCGTTGATTGACGAACCCACCATCAAAAAGACCATCATCATGATTCGATGCTACAAACGCTTGAAGGTGGGTTATCACGAGTTTGGTAAAAATATGTAAAGATCGTTTTTCATCACCAAGAGCATGAAGCCCACGAAGGAAGTCGTTCGATGTGAATATGCGAACTTTGCTCGTTTCCACGATACTCGAAGACCGTTGCAAAAATATCCGAACGACGCCTCTCGTTCCCATGCGGAGCCTGGGAACGAGAAAATTCTTTGTAGTCTTCGTGTGCTTGGTGCGTTTAGTGGTGAATTCTTAATTTTTCTTTTTAGCCCACTTTTTAAATCGCTTGTCCCATTTTTTAAATTTTTTCTTACAATATTTATTGAGCGATTCAAAATTATTAAAATACAACTCGAAATCATCTTCCGCCGGTCCGTCAAATTCACAACAATCGTTGGAATGCGAGCGACATATCTGAGGACGGCTTTCGTAGATGCCGCACATACCGTTAGGCAATAAATGTGAGCAACGCCCGCTAACCGATAAAAACCAACCGTCTTCATCTTTAAATAACGCCACATTGTCGTGCGACACTTGCCAGATTAAATAATCAAAATCCTCCATGGAACGCGGTGTATCGATTTGATGAGTGATATACGTGCAACAAATGGATTGGACGCAATGATCGCATTTGTTTTCGGGGGTGATCTCCGCAATCGGTAATCTTTTTTGCTGCGTTTTCTTGCTTCTGGCCTGGGTTTGCCGCTTGCTTTTTGCTTTGGTTTTTTTGCTCGCCATTGATACTCCTAGATTGAAACCGTAAAAGGAATTGAAAATGTCAATTGCCGTTGCCCTTTATATATAAATTCACAACCATTGTGAAGCTTATTGCAGATCATCGAGGCATGCATTAAAAACCTATAATTCTCGTTCCCAAGCTATGCGTACATTGATATCCATATTCGCTAATGAAATAGTCATATTCAAGATATCGCTAGTTGATCAGACTATTAGCCGCTATAATTGCGGCAAAACAAGGCGAGCGAACCTATGGCAGAACAATCACCCGATACCGCATCGGAAAGTCTCATAGACAACCAGACCTCGGAAAATAATACTGCCGAAACGGCTTATGACACCTACGCCGCGGTGGATTTAGGTTCCAACAGTTTTCACATGATTGTCGCCCGTGAACAAGAGGGCCAACTGCACATAGTCGACCGATTAAGGGAAATGATCCGGCTCTCCGCTGGTTTGGACGATGCCAAATGCCTTACCTTAGAGGCACAAAACCGCGCCTTGGATTGCCTGCAGCGCTTCGGACAGAGAGTATCGGGAATTCCGCTGGGCAAATTAAGAGCGGTAGGCACTAACACCTTACGCAGCGCACATAACTCGCACGTGTTCCTTCCCAGGGCCGAACAAGCATTAGGCCACCCCATAGAAATCATCTCCGGCATGGAAGAAGCACGGCTGATTTACCTTGGCGTTGCCCACAGTCTCGCGGCGGACGACAGCAAACGGCTGGTAGTGGACATCGGCGGCGGCAGTACGGAAGTGATCATTGGCGAAGGCTTCGCCCCGCTTTGCATGGAGAGTTTGTATATGGGGTGCGTCTCCATGACTATGAGATTTTTTCCCCGCGGCGAAATCACTGCACAAGCCTGGAAACGCGCGGAAATAGCCGCCCAGGTGGAATTGGAGCCGATCGTCACGCTATATCGCCAAGCCGGTTGGGACAAAGCCATCGGCGCTTCCGGCACGGTTAAAGCGGTGCGCAACGTGGTGCAAGCCATGGGCTGGTGCGAAAACGGCATTAGTGTGGCCGCTATGAAAAAACTGGTGAGCGCCTTAAAACAAGCGGGACACTTCGACAAAATCCAATTGAACGGTTTGAGCGAAGAGCGCCGGCCGGTGTTTGCCGGAGGCGTGGCGGTTTTAAACGGAATTTTCAAAGCCTTGCGCATTGAACATATGGAAGTGTCCGATGGCGCATTGCGCGAAGGTTTATTGTACGATTTACTGGGTCGGATGCATCACGAAGACATACGGGGTAGCAGCGTGGTGGCACTGACCAAGCGTTTTCAACTTGACCTGGCGCAAGCCGCGAGAATTGAAGACACCGCCAAACAACTGTTGAGCCAAGTTGCCAAGGTCTGGCAGCTGAATATTATCGAAGACGGTCAATGGCTTTCCTGGGCAACTCAGTTGCACGAGTTGGGCCTGAGCATCGCCCACAGCCACTATCATAAACACGGCGCTTACATCGTGCAAAATGCCGATTTGTCCGGATTCTCCCAACAGGAACAAGCCATATTGGCGGTATTGATACGCAGCCATCGAAGAAAGTTTCTCAAATCCCAATTTGAAACCTTACCGGCAAAGTGGCAGATACGGGCACAACGACTAACTATTTTACTCAGGCTCTGCGTGTTGCTGCATCGCAGCCGTTCCACCACCCCCATACCCAACCTGGATTTAAAAGCCAAAGACAACGCCTTAACCGTGGTTTTTCCAAAAGACTGGCTGAAAAAATACTCCCTCACCCGCGCCGATCTGGAACAAGAAATCACCTATCTGGCCGCCAGTGGATTTACTTTGCAGGTAGAATAATTTTAGCGCATTGTTAATCACTGAGTCGCGCGTCCCCCTTAACTCGACCTGTGC
>JASFLF010000382.1:0-4580 GCA_050118235.1 Gammaproteobacteria bacterium
ATACTTCAACGATTCATAGTTTTTAAATTTCTACCACTTCACTGTTTATGGTAGCGAGTTTATGAGCCTGGTTTATCGCTCCGGTTCGTAACCCAGGTTCGGTGCCAACCAACGCTCCATCTCGGCCACCGACATGGATTTTCGTTGGGCATACGATGCCACTTGATCGCGATTGATTTTTCCCAACGCAAAATATTTGGCACCGGGATGCGAAAAATAAAAGCCACTGACCGATGCGGCCGGATACATGGCGAAACTGTCCGTCAACGATATTCCTGTATTATCTTCCACATCCAGTAACTCCCACAACAAGGCTTTTTCGGTATGATCGGGGCACGCCGGATAACCGGGCGCGGGACGAATGCCGCGATATTTCTCGTGTATCAATGCGTCATTATTGAGCGCTTCTTCGGGGGCGTACCCCCAATACCGGGTGCGCACTTTTACGTGCATAAGCTCGGCAAACGCTTCGGCCAACCGGTCCGCCAGCGCCTTGAGTAATATAGCGCTGTGGTCATCATGGGCTTGTTCAAAGCGCCGGATGTGCTCTTCGATACCGATTCCGGCGGTGACAGCAAATGCTCCGATATAGTCTTTTAAGCCGCTTTGTTTGGGCGCGACATAGTCGCTCAAACACCGGTTGGGTTTACCCGGAGGTTTTTCCTGTTGCTGCCTCAGGTTATGCAAGGTCATTAACACTTGCTCCCGGGAATCCGATGTATAAACCTCGATATCGTCATCGTCGATGCTGTTGGCAGGGAATAGGCCAATCACTGCCTTGGCCAGCAACCACTTTTCCGCAATTACCTTGTCCAACATGGCCTGCGCTTCCTGATACAGCGTTTTTGCCACCTCGCCTTTGTCCGGATCATCGAAGATTTTGGGATAACTGCCTTTTAATTCCCAGCTGTGGAAAAACGGCGTCCAGTCGATGTACTGGCGAATCTCGGCCAAATCGTAGTCTTCGAACACTTCGATACCGGGCTGATTGGGTACGGGGGGCTCATAGGTTTGCCAATCGAACTGCGCTTTGTTTTCTCTCGCCTGTTCATGGCTCAGCCACTTCACCTTAGCTTGCCGGCCCTGATGGGCAGCGCGCACTTCTTCGTATTCCGCTTTGATTTTCGCCACATACGAGGTTCGGAATTCCTCACTCACCAGATTCTGCACCACACCCACGGCGCGGGAGGCATCTTTCACCCATACGGTGGGCGATGCGTAATTAGGCTCGATTTTTACCGCGGTATGCGCCCGCGATGTGGTCGCGCCCCCAATGAGTAGCGGCACGTTAAACCCCAGGCGCTGCATCTCTTTGGCCACATGCGCCATCTCCTCCAGTGACGGGGTAATCAAACCCGATAGTCCGACGATATCGACGTTCTCCTCTTGGGCGGTTTGTAATATCTTGGCCGCCGGTACCATCACGCCCAGGTCGATCACTTCGAAGTTATTGCATTGCAATACCACGCCGACGATATTCTTGCCGATATCGTGCACATCGCCTTTGACAGTGGCCAGTAGGATCTTCCCGGCGGCTTTACCGCCGCCTTGTTTCTCCGCTTCAATATAGGGAATTAAATGCGCCACGGCTTTTTTCATGACCCGCGCGCTTTTCACCACTTGCGGTAAGAACATTTTGCCGTCGCCGAACAGATCCCCCACGTGGCTCATACCGTCCATCAACGGTCCTTCGATAACTTGGATGGGCCGATCGAATTGCAGCCGCGCTTCTTCAGTGTCTTCCACGACGTATTGGTCTAAGCCTTTTACCAAGGCATGAGCCAGGCGCTCGGCTACCGGCAACTCGCGCCAGGCCAGGTCCTCTTTCTTGGCCACAGTAGTGCCGCCTTCACGGTATTTGTCGGCGATGGCCAACAAGCGTTCGGTGCCATCGTCGCGACGGTTAAGGATGACATCTTCCACGGCGTCACGCAGCTCTGGCGGCAGTTCGTCGTATACCGCCAATTGGCCGGCGTTGACGATGCCCATGTCCATTCCGGCTTTGACGGCGTGATATAAAAACACCGCATGGATTGCCTCGCGTACCGGATTATTGCCGCGAAACGAGAACGACACATTAGACACACCACCGGATATGAGCGCATGCGGCAGGTTTTGTTTGATCCAATGGGTAGCCTCGATAAAATCCATACCATAGTTGTTGTGCTCTTCGATGCCCGTGGCCACGGCGAAAATATTGGGATCAAAAACAATATCCTGTGGCGGAAATCCCACTTGTTCGGTGAGCAGTTTGTACGCCCGCTGGCAAATCTCGATTTTGCGTTGCTTGGTATCGGCCTGGCCTTGCTCATCGAACGCCATCACGATGATCGCCGCGCCGTAGCGGCGGCACAAGCGGGCGTGATCAATAAACGCTGCCTCGCCTTCTTTCATGCTGATGGAATTCACAATGCCTTTGCCTTGAATGCACTTAAGCCCCGCTTCGATAATGTCCCATTTACTGGAATCAATCATGACGGGCACGCGGGCAATATCCGGCTCGCTGGCAATGAGATTCAAAAAAGTGACCATGGCGTGTTTCCCATCCAACATGCCTTCGTCCATGTTGACGTCGATGATTTGCGCGCCATTGTCGACTTGCTGGCGCGCCACATCCAGGGCTTGTTCGTATTCTTCGTCTAAAATCAAGCGCTTGAATTTGGCCGAGCCGGTAACGTTGGTACGTTCACCGACATTAACAAACAGGGAATCCGCCGTGATGTTGCAAGGCTCCAAGCCCGCCAAGCGCGTGGTATTGTCATGAGGCTTCACTTGTCGTGGTGCATACGGCGCGACGGCCTCGGCGATGGCTTTGATGTGCGCCGGCGTGGTGCCGCAGCAGCCGCCCACAATATTCAAGAAGCCGCTGGCCGCCCATTCGCCGATTTGCACAGCCATATCCCCCGGCCCCAGATCAAACTCACCAAATTCGTTGGGCAGGCCGGCATTTGGATACGCCGATACATACACATCCGCAATGTCGGCAAGCTCTTCTACGTATTGGCGCAGTTTATCCGGCCCCAAGGAACAATTCAGACCAATAGAAACGGGATTGGCGTGGCGCAATGAGTTGTAAATGGCCTCGGTATTTTGCCCCGATAGATTCCGCCCGGCTTCATCAACGATGGTGGCGGAAATCAACACGGGCAGTTCCATGCCTTTTTCCGCGAACACGTCTTGTATGGCAAAAATGGCTGCTTTGGCGTTTAGAGTATCGAAGATGGTTTCAACGACCAACACATCCGCCCCGCCATCAATCAAGCCCCGGGCGGCGTCGCGGTAGGCTTCCGCCAGTTCATCAAAGCTGGTGTTACGAAATCCGGGATTATTGACATCCACCACCACCGATGCCGAACGGTTGGTGGGGCCTAAACCACCGGCCACAAAACGGGGTTTGTCCGGGGTGGACTTTTCCCGCGCCACTTCACTGGCAATACTGGCGGCGGCTTTATTGATCTCATAGGCCAAATCCTGCATTTGATAATCGCTCATGGAGATGGCGTTGGCATTGAACGTATTAGTGCCGATGATATCGGCTCCGGCATCCAGATAAGCTTTATGAATCTCCTTGATGACTTGTGGCTGGGTCAGACACAACAAATCGTTATTGCCTTTCAAATCGCTCGGCCAATGGGCAAAACGCTCGCCACGAAAATCTTCTTCACTCAATTTATAGCTTTGAATCATGGTGCCCATGGCACCGTCCAAAATCAAAATGCGTTGTTTTAATAACTGTTCAAAGGAATTCATAATTATTTCCGGGAATGTGCAACCAAAAGGCGGCTATTCTATCACGATTATGGTGCGAGGCCGATTCCTGGCCATTAAACAGGGATGGATTTAAATAGCGAGTCTTTCTTTCTGTGTCCCCAGCGCTTTTACGGTTAAAAGATGTCTCAGCACTGCGCCCAGGGCAATCCATGATAGCGCCAGCCGCCGATGCTACTGCGATGATGGTTGTCGTCCAATTCACCTTCAAAACCTTCCAGGACGTTATACACTTCGGTAATCCCCGCATCCACCAGCTTTTCGCCGGCTTCCAGCGAGCGTTTGCCACTGCGACAGATAAGCAATACCGGGGCGCTGGCTTGCTCATCGATGTGGCTCACTCCACCTAACATCACCTGGCGGACTTGTTTGACAAAGTTCGGATTAATATCCCAATCCGGTTCGTCAATCCAGGGCACGTGAATAGCGCCTTCCGGGTGACCCACAAACAAAAATTCCATTTCGGAGCGCACATCGATCAACACCGCGCGCGGGTCTTGGCTCATTAATTCGTAGGCTTGCTTTGGGGTTAATCCTTTGACTTTACTCACTTTGGTATCCCTCGGATTGGGTTTTCACGTTGAATTTGATCGTAACCGCCTGAACGCAACCGCATAAAAAGCACAGCGGCCTGGATTCAATTTTAACGAAAATATGTCGTTATAGTTATTGGCCGATAGTATGACTATCCAAGTCACTGAAATGAACAACCCAAAGTATATAGTTGATGACCAATGAGTGTCACTACCATCACCATAAAGCCTCCTAAATCGTTGATCCGGCCCATAGGCCGAGCGATCTCCGACTATGGC
>JASFLF010000383.1:0-4579 GCA_050118235.1 Gammaproteobacteria bacterium
CGAAATCCAAGCTCAAATGGGCCGGGATGCCGGAGGCTACAAACAAAGACCGTTGTCCTTCTAATCGAACATCAAGATCCCATTCACCAATGGCTGAACCTTGCTCATCTTGTATTACGCTGACCGGCACAGCATTGCCATTGTCATCTTCCACTTGGATGTCCGCGTTGGAGTAATCCAACGTTAATGTGGCGCTGACATAGGTTCCGCCGGGTACGGTCGCCGCGGTCAAAAATTCCGTCATTTCAGTGTATTGCGCGAAATCCACCCGTGTGGAGGAACCCGTTGGTAAGGTCTCAACCACGGCACCATTGGCCTTGGTGAGAGTGAGGGAGACTACATCGACCGTGTAGGTAGTGAAACCACCGGGGGCGTCGGTCAAATCAATGATGACTTCTCCGGTTTTATCAGCGCTACTACCGTCATCATGACCGCTATCGCTATTACAGCCTGTTAAGGTGATGGCCATTGTTAAAATGGAAAAAACCGCAAAAAATGACCACAGCGATGCTTTGCTTTGGTAAAAAACCGAATGGAAAAGTTTCATAACGTTTACTCCCGCTTGTTATATATATGTTAGAAATTAAGCTTGTTTATGACTCCGTCGTGTTCAGAGGTTCCTTTAATCACAATGTATATAACGAAGCGCTATGTATTAGGTTGACAAGAAATCCGCGATTATTTGAAAAAGCTGTGTTTACAATGCATTAAATGATTTAATCTATGCATTCGGTTTGACGGTGGGCGAAAAAAAGGGAGGGATGCAATGTCAAACGAAATAACTTTGAGCAAGCGGCGTTTAGTCGGACTAATCCTTGGACCGGTGTTGTTAGTAATTTTTTTAGCATCACCGGTACCCTCGGGAATGTCGCCGGAAGGTCTAAAAGTTGCTGCAGTTGCCGCCTTGATGGCCACGTTCTGGATGACAGAAGCCATAGCCATTCCCGCCACAGCGTTGCTGCCAATTGCCTTGTTCCCCCTTTTAGGCATCATGCCAACACCTAAAGTGACCGCAGCTTATGCCAATCACTTAATTTATCTATTCCTGGGTGGATTTTTGATCGCCGTTACTCTGGAAAAATGGCAGTTGCATAAGCGCATTGCATTGCACACCGTTCACATTGTCGGCGTGACTCCGCAGCGTATTGTATTGGGGTTTATGCTGGCCACGGCGTTTCTGTCCGCATGGATTAGTAATACCGCGACCGCCATGTTGATGGTGACCATTGGTTTAGCCGTGTTGCACCAAGCCAGCCCGGTAGCCGCCGCTGGGATTCAAGGCAAAGACTTACAACAATCGTCTTTTGGTACTACATTAATGCTGGCGATTGCCTATTCGGCATCCATAGGCGGGGTGGCTACGTTGATCGGTACCCCGCCCAATGCCATTCTTGCCGGCGTCATTGAAAAGAATTACGGCTATACCATAAGCTTTGCGCAGTGGATGATGTTCGGTCTGCCGCTAGCCCTGGTGATGTTGTTTGTCACTTGGTACTACTTAACGCGTTTTGTCATGGGCAACGAGACTACCGAACTGCCCGGTGGAAAGCAAGCTATTCGTGACCAGCTCAATGCGCTCGGCCCCATGAGTTCCCAAGAGAAAAAAGTGCTTGCGGTATTTGCTTTTGTTGCCGCCGCGTGGATATTCCGCGGATTGTTCGATTTTGAATTTCTTGAAAATGTGAAAGATTCCAGCATTGCCATTTTTGGCGCACTACTGCTTTTTATTATTCCCTCCCACTGGAAAAGGGGGGAGTTCCTGTTAGACTGGAACACCGCTGTGCGCATTCCCTGGGATATCATTATTCTGTTCGGCGGAGGATTTGCGTTGGCCAGTGGGTTTGAAAGCAGTGGCTTAACTCAATGGATAGCCGGCGAAATGGGAATTTTGCAAGGCGCTGGATTGATCCTTACCGTGTTTACCGTCGTGCTTATTGTGATTTTTCTTACCGAAGTCACATCCAATACAGCCACGGCGTCATTGCTAGTGCCTGTCATAGGGGCATTTGCCCTAGCGGTGCAAATTCACCCCTACTATCTTATGGTAGCGGTTGCCATCGCGGCGTCTTTCGCGTTTATGTTGCCGGTGGCAACCCCTCCCAATGCCATCGTATTCAGTAGCCGCCAAATAACCATACCGCAAATGGCCAAAGTGGGATTATGGTTGAATTTGTTGGGTAGCATTATCATTACGATCTTCATCGTTGTGGTTCTGCCCAGGGTGATGGCGACGATTACCGATGTAATTCATTGAATTTACTCGGTCGCCCGGCTATTTTGGGATGATTATCTGAACCAGGATTCACTAGCGGAACAAATCACCTTTTTAATATATAATTGCGCAGGATAAATAATCACACTTTTTAATTAGGAAAAGGAGTTAGTAATGAAAAAGTTCAGGGCTTTATTTTTACCGACGTTGGGTTTGCTCTCTCTAATGGGTTGCGCAAGCACTACTGTCACTGGCGTGTGGAGTGATGAAAATTACAAGCAAACTCCAATACAAAGCATCATGGTTATAGGTGCGTCGGAAAACGCCCGTAACCGAAACATTTTTGAAAGCGACATGACCGCTGAGTTTGAAAAAAGAGGCGTCAAAGCAATTCCCAGTGCAAAAGTATTAGGCGATCAAGAAATCAATAAGGAAAATGTCGTGGCCGCTGCCGAGAAAAGCCAAGTGCAAGCTGTTTTGGTGACTCGCTTGGTCGGAATCAAAGAAGAGCAAGTATATCATCCCCCCACCTCCTACGGAGTACCTGATCCTTATTACCGCCGCTGGGATTCTTACTACCCCCATATGTACGATTATGCATACACGCCTGGTTACTCGGCCACTTATAAGAATGTGGTTTTGGAAACCAGTGTATTCGACGTGAAAGAGCGTAATCTGATTTGGTCCGCTGCTTCGGAAACCTTCGAACCACAAAATATCAATGAAGAAATTAAAAAACTCTCTGAGATCCTGGTTCGAAAAATGAGGGAAAGCAAGTTAGTGAATTAAAGTTTTGGGGGTAGCTTACCCTGCACTCGCAATAACAGTTTAGTCTCGGCGGCTGCGCGTTATTGCGGGTCGCTAAGAGGCAGGGCGCATAGATACCATGGGGGCAATCAATTGAAGCCACTGTGCAAGTTGATTGAAATGGCGGAAAGTGTCGCGGGTTGCGTAATGAGTTAAAAGGGCGTTGGTAGCGCGTTACATTGAAATAGCCGATAGTTAGACTTTATAGCTTGCGCGTATCGTTGCAGGTTTCATTTCTCGATTCAGTAGGAAAAAACCAAGTATGTCTTTGATTCGTTCATGGTTGATTTTAATTGTCATATTTGGTTTTAACGTGACTTTGATAGCGGCAGCGGCTACAACGAGTAGTAACGCTATTACGGTTTCGCAGCAAGTGTTGGAATCCAAAATCAAAGAAGTGCAAGTAGATACAGAATTGAATGCGGATGTTAAAACCAGGCTTATTGAGCTTTATCGAAAAGCCATCAGCGAGTTGGATAAGGTTAATGCTTACGAGACTCATGCTAACGAGTATCAGTTATCGAAACAGCAAGCCCCGGAACAAACTCAAAAGATCCGTAAAAAACTGGAAACGCCTTTATCCGAGCCGACACCAAAAAGCATAGGGATTAAGAACACATCCACTCTAGCCGATGTTGAACAACGTTTGTTGAAAGAACAAGCCAATTTTTCCGCCGTTGAAGCCGGGTTGGCCGATATAGACAAACAACTGGAACAAGTCAACCAACCCTCGGCTACACGTGATCGTCTTACCACGGCAAAACAAAAACAAGAACAAATTGCAAAAGACTTAAAACTGCCCCCAAAAGAAGGCGAGTCGCCAGCGGTAAGTGAAGCCAGACGCTGGTTGCTGCAAGCACAAGACAGAGCGTTGAGCGCTGAAATAAAAATGTTGAACGAAGGGTTACTCAGTCAAGCTGCCCGAGTAGAACTGTTACGGGCGCAACGCGAGGAAACGGTCCGTAGTCTGGCGTTTGTGCGAGCGCAAGTGAATTTGTTGGAAGAACTGGTGGCGGCGCGGCGTCTTAATGAGGCGGAGCAAGCCCAGGAACAAGCGGCTGCCGCCGAACTTGAAGCGGTTGGCAAGCATCAAATTATTCAAGATCTTGCTCAAGAAAACTCCGAGCTTACCAACAATCTCGCTCAGCTTGCCAATAAATTGGATGCCGCCGTTGAAAGGAAAGACGTTCTCGGCGCAAGAGCCAAACAAGTGGAAGAAGATTTTCATAGCGCGAAGCAACGGTTGGAAATTGCAGGTTTAAGTCAGGCGCTTGGTCGAGTATTGTTGGATCAAAAACAAAGACTTCCTTCACAACGTACTTTGCATAAAGAAGCGACGCAACGGGAAGAGGAGATTACCCAAGCCAGTCTGCAACAGGTACGGTTTTCTGAGGAACGGCGTAAATTAAGCGATACTAAACAAACCCTTGACTCGTTAATGGTTGATATACCAACAGAGGATCAAAACGAAGTCAAAGAGGAGATAAGTGGTTTAATCAAAAGCCGTGTTGAACTGCTTGATAAAACCATTACGACAAACGGCGCGTATTTAAGAGCCTT
>JASFLF010000384.1:0-4574 GCA_050118235.1 Gammaproteobacteria bacterium
CGGTATACCGCATCCAAGGCCAGATTTATGGCATTAAACTCGATGTGGGCGATGGAATGCAACAAAGCGGCGCGCCCTTGCGCTGTGGCGATAGAACGACGCGGTAATTCCCGGGGCGTCACTAATACAGGTTTTTGCGGGTGCCCCGGTATATGGTAATCCTGCAATGGGGTGGTATCCGGCCAGACCAGTTCACCGGATTCCCAAGCTTGCAGCAGCTGCTCGGTACAAAGCGTTTTTTCCGCTGGGTGGCTGGTTTGGATGCAATGAAACACTCTAGAAAAAAAATCTGACACCGGCTCTTCTGACAATTATTTAGCCCATTTAATTGATACGCCATTCGCAATTATGCGAAGTAACGTTGCCGCAAGTCAACGGCCAAACCATCTGGAAATAGTGAACGTTAGAACAAAAAGACTAATCTCAGGCAAAATCGGCAATCCGCACGGGAAGCCGTTTGGCCCCCCAGTTGCCGGGCGGTCCGTCGAATACTCCGGCACAGCGACTGCCGCAAAATTTACAGTGACCGTCATCGCTTAGATTCCAATCCGACAATTCGTACCAGTCCCGGCCGATCAATAGTTTGTTGCAATTAGCACAGTAAGTGCTACTGGCGGCTTTATCGTGTACATTACCCACATAGACATAGTGCAGCCCGTTATTGAGCGCAATATTACGGGCGCGGATCAGAGTGGACGGCGGTGTCGGCGGTTTGTCAATCATCTTCCAGTCGGGATGAAACGCCGAAAAATGCAAAGGCACATCCGGCCCTAACTTCTGCGCCACCCAGGCGGTCAATTCGTTGAGTTCTTCATCGGAATCGTTTTCGCCCGGAATTAACAAGGTGGTCAACTCCAGCCACACGTCGGTATGATGTTTGATATACAACAAGGTATCCAATACCGGTTGCAGATGACCGCCGGTTATTTTGTAGTAAAAATCTTCCGTAAACGCCTTAAGGTCAACATTAGCGGCGTCCATGTATTGAAAGAACTCCCTCCGCGGCTCTTCACAAATATAACCTGCCGTAACCGCCACCGACTTGATACCCAGTGGTTTACACGCTTTAGCTACGTCAATGGCGTATTCCATAAATATTACTGGATCATTATAAGTGTACGCTATGCTGCGACATCCCAATGTTTTGGCCGCTTGCGCCAACTGTTCCGGTGTGGCCCGGTCCGCCAGGATATCCATTTCCCTGGATTTGGACATGTCCCAGTTTTGACAGAATTTGCAAGCTAAATTACACCCCGCCGTACCGAAGGACAGGACCGATGTACCGGGCAAAAAGTGATTGAGCGGTTTTTTCTCGATGGGATCGACACAAAATCCGCTGGAGCGGCCGTAGGTGGTCAACACAACTTCGCCGTTTTGACAGGCGCGCACAAAACACAATCCTTGTTGGCCTTCGTGCAATTTGCACGCGCGGGGACATACATCGCATTGCACGCGATCGTCTTTAATTTTATGCCAATATTTTGTTGAAACCACTCCCGATGCGGTTACACTATCGCTCACATTGTCCTGCATAATTTTAAATACCTTTGATTGAGTTGTTTACAAATTTTCACATTCTAACTGAGTGCGAAATGATTCAAATCAACGTATTCACACTTGGTGACAGTAAACTATTATTTAATTGTCGAATGTTTGAATGTGAACTACTGTATTTAGACATTATTTAGACATTGTTTTCGGAATTGTTTTCAGTATAGTTTCCACTTTTATTTTCGGTAATTGTTTCTAAAAATCGCATTCAACCGACCTCACTGGGTGAAAAACTATGGTAACCGTACGTCAACCGGCCGTCGCCGATATGTTCTATCCTGGTAATCCCCATGAACTTCACCGCATGGTGATTACGTTCTTAAATGAAGCCAGCAAAACCACCGATAAAGCGGCAGTTCCTAAAGCCCTGGTTGCTCCTCATGCCGGTTATATTTATTCCGGCCCAATCGCCGCCTCGGCTTATGTGCGTTTAAAACCCGCCAAAGATCAGATCACACGAGTGGTATTGCTGGGCCCATCTCATCGCGTGCCGTTGCTGGGGTGTGCTTGCAGCACTGCCCAGTATTTCGCTACACCGTTGGGTAACATCCCCCTGGACCGAAAGATGATCAATGATATTGTCTCGCTGCCGTTTGTGCAGGAATTGGATGAAGCGCACACACTGGAACACAGCCTGGAAGTGCATCTTCCTTTTTTACAAGAGGTCTTGTCCGATTTTACCTTGGTTCCCATCGTTGTCGGCGATTGCTCACCGGCTCAAGTGGCTGAGTTATTGGAACGGGTTTGGGGCGGCCAGGAAACCTTGATTGTAGTCAGCTCCGATCTCAGTCATTACCACGACTACGACACGGCCAAACAAATGGACGCGGCCACCTGCCAAGCCATCGAAGCGTTAAATTTCAATGCTATTGATTCACAACATGCCTGTGGGGTTATGCCCTTGCGGGGTTTGTTATCCGCCGCAAAAAAACATGCATTACATGCCACGACGGTGGATTGCCGAAACTCCGGCGACACCGCTGGTCCTAGAAACCAAGTTGTGGGATACGGCTCGTATGTCTTTGAACAATAAAAACAGACAGACGCTAATACGCGTGGCAAAACAAGCGATTGAACTCGGATTGCAGACCGCAGGTCGGAGGAGACTTTCAGTAGACCCCAATGATTTCGATGAAACGCTGCAACAACGCCGGGCGACGTTTGTTACCTTGGACATAGACGGAGAACTCCGCGGCTGTATCGGCACGCTAGAGGCTCATCAGCCACTGGTCTGTGACGTTGCCTATAACGCCCATGCAGCGGCCTTCTCCGATCCGCGTTTCCTCCCCCTCAGTGAAAAAGAATACCCTCGACTGGATATCCATATCTCCATTTTAAGCCCGGCCCAACCCATGCAATTCCATTCAGAAGACGATTTAATTGCCCAACTGCAACCAGGCATCGATGGGCTAATATTACAGGACGGCATCAACAAAGGCACATTCCTGCCATCGGTGTGGGAGTCCTTAGCGGATGCACGACAGTTTTTCGCGCACTTAAAACGCAAAGCGGGTTTACCGATGGACTATTGGTCCGATAGTCTGCAGGTTTATCGTTACACTACAGAATCTTTCGGTGTACACGAGGTATTTTGAGTGCAGGTTTGAAAATATTTTTAACCACGAAGCCACGAAGAGCACGAAGAATTAAAAAATTCGATTGGTGCTTTAAACCAATTGAGGGGAAGTGAAAAGTAGGCCCTTTGAATTATAAGACTGCTTAAAAACTCGTCGTGTTCTTCGTGACTTCGTGGTTAATTCCATATTTACCATATTGTGCGATGACTATTTTTTCTCCTGCACGGAAACGCACCTTCCAACGGACTCTGGCGCACATAGGGTGTTATCCAGCCAAATGGCATTGCCAAGTTTTGCGTCGGTAAAATTGGTATTGGTGACGTTCGCGCCGGTTAACATGACATTGGCAAGGTTTGCATTGCGCAAATCGGCATTGCTCAAATCCACGTCTTGTAATATGGCGTAGCTCAAATCGCTGTGGCGCAAGTTGGCAGAGCTCAAGTCGGCTTTACGCAGTACGGCACCCACCAGAACGGCATTGGACAAATTGGCATTGCTGACGTCGGCACTGAGTAAATTGCTATAAGACATGTGCGCCTGCGACAAATTGGCCCCTCGAAGTTGCGCGGCTATTAAGGAGGTGTTTTGCAGTTTGGCGCCGCGTAAGTCCACCGCGTTTAGTTGCAGTCCTTCGAACCGGCAATTACTCCAATCCACATTGGCTTGCGCTGCGTGTTCGCAGTGATTGTCAGCGACTTCTTGGGGCTGCGGCGAATAGATCAGCGCTGTCCCCAGGACCACGGCTACCATCAACCCCAAACCAATGGCCGGAATTAGAAAACTCTTTTTCTCCTGGCGAATCAACTGGTTGGTTTGAGTTTTAATCAACCGGTGACGTAGTGTTTCCATGGTTTCGGAATCGCGACGCTCTTTTCCTGAACGCCGTTTGCGGATGACCTCTTGCAGTTCTTCACCGCTTAGATGTCGTCGGTCACCGTACCGTCTTTCATCTTCACGCAATCGCGCCAGACGCAATTTTTCCATATTTTCGGGTATACTGAGATCCGCTTTTAGTTCTTCAGGGATCATCTCGGGAAAAGAAGATACAACTTTCCAGTTTCGCTGATCCACGCTGACCTCATCGCTTTCGAGAACCCGGCCAATCAGAATATACCGTGTGATGAGTTTTTTCGGGAAAGGTCCGCGGATTTCCCTGCCCCGCCGGGTATACCAAAGTTGTTGATTACTCATTGTCATCTTTTAGTAAACCGAAGGGAATGGATTTGCCTTGCTTTGCCGGACCAACGGGAATCACAATAACCGGCTAATTACGCTGGTCTAAAACCCGGGATTAGTAATTGGATTGAGCATTATACTGATCAATGCTTTTGTTTAGCATTAGCAACTCTGCTTCACCGCGAGCCAGGCCACAATCTGACATTATTTGATCCAGGTTAGCGCCATTGCGCAACATTTTAATAGCATGGCGATAACTTCTTTCAGGGG
>JASFLF010000385.1:0-4569 GCA_050118235.1 Gammaproteobacteria bacterium
CGAAAAGCAGTTTATGCGGCGCTATGCTTGTGGTCATACCCGGTCAATTCGGTTTTGCAGTGTATTCTCCGCCCCTTGATGAAGCACATCAAAAAAGTGTGCGGGGCTTGAAAGCTTGCGAGGCATTGTCGAAGAAACTTGGCCTGCATATGTTCCGCACTGGCGCACGGGAAACGCCTTTAACTAAAATACAACACAGCCGCAATTCAAACCATTGCCACAACGACCATGACATAGACCAATTGTTAACACTAATACATGACCACACCAAAGGAGGCACTAACGGCACTTGTTATAATATTGCGCCTGAAGTGTTTACTGTTAATCCGGATGCGCACGCCATCTGTATAACAACCGTGGACGGTCGCCGCTTCGCGGCAGGAAATAGTGATGTACCATTTTTAATCCAGTCCATCTCGAAAATTTTTGCTTACGGATTAGCACTGGAAGATCATGGCCGTGAAGTGGTATTGCAAAATGTCGATGTGGAACCCAACGGTAATCCCTATGACGGAATCATTCGCTTGGAACAACGCTCCAAGCGCCCGCATAATCCGATGGTCAACACTGGTGGCATTGCCACCAGCGCCTTGATTAAAGGCGAAGGGCCAGCGCAACGTTTGGATCGAATACTGCGCATGTATGAACGCTACATAGGCCATGAAGTTTATATCGATATGCGAACCTATCTGGCCGAAACCAAGTCAGGGGATCGCAACAAAGCCATTGCTTATCTGTTGCGACATTTTGGCTTGTTGGAAAACGAGGTGGACGAGGCGCTGAGCCTATATTTACAGCAATGTAGCGCTGTTATCAACTGTGAAGACCTTTCCACCATGGCAGCGACTCTGGCGAATGGCGGCATCAATCCACTTACCAAACAACGGGCGATACAAGAAGACTATGTCGGTGACATGCTCACCGTTATGTATACCTGTGGCATGTACGATTTCGCCGGTGAGTGGAGTTATCGTATCGGCTTGCCAGCAAAAAGTGGTGTAGGTGGCGGAATACTTGCTGTTGTCCCTGGTCAAATGGGTATTGCTGTTTATTCACCACGTCTGGACCAGCGCGGAAATAGCGTAGCCGGCATAAAAGCACTCGAAGCGATTTCCAAGGAACTCGGGCTTCATATCTTTTCCTGAGCGTGATTGGCCGGCGGATCTACACACTGTCAAAAGGACTTCCATTGTAATTACCCATCGACAATACATATCGACAATACACCTCGACAATCAGTCGATTTGCCAACGGCCCACGTTGGCCAGCACTTCCTGGGGCCGCTCAAACTGCTCCATGAGCAGGCGGTGGTAAAAACACTCTTCGTTTGAACGCAAGCGATCCGCTTTAAAAAGTGATTTATACGCCTCAGCATCAATACCCGACGCTGCGCGTTGCAATACCTCCGGCAATAGGTCGACCATGCCGCTGCCTTCATCGAACTGTTCTTTATTGCGCCAGGTAATGTCAGCCGGCAGCAAATCTTCGAACGCCTTGCGCAAAATCCATTTTTCGATACGCCGGCCGTCAGTGTCTGTATAGAGTTTAAACCGTGGCGGCACCGTCTGTGCCATGGCTATTGCCTCGGTATCGAGAAATGGTACCCTTGCCTCAATGGCGTGGCGCATGGTCATGCGGTCCACCCGTTGCAGGTTGATATTGTGCAGGCGTGTTATCGAACGACGCAGCTCCTTGTGTAATGCCTCATCGTCAGTAATGGCTTTGTGATAGGTATAGCCGGCAAACAATTCGTCGGCGCCTTCACCGGTGAGAATGACCTTCACCTTGTCGGCCGCCAGGCGCGCGCAGAACCATGTGGGAATCGCGCTGCGCACCAAGTCCTGATCGAAAGACTCCAGGTGGTAAATGATCTCGGGTAGTTTTTCGATCACCTCGGTGGCAGTGTAGACATACTCATGATGGATAGAACCAATGTGACGGGCAACGCGACGTGCGGCCTCCAAATCACGCGAGCCTTCGTTGCCTACAGAAAAGGTGTGAAGCTCGGGCATATATTTTTTTGCGACCGCCGCAATGATACTGCTATCGAGCCCGCCCGAAAGAAATGCACCTAAAGGCACATCACTCAATAAGCGTTTCTTCACGGCGGCCTCTACGGTCTCGCGTACCTGGCGAATGTGGACTTCCAAATCCAGCTCTAGCGGAACTCGATCCGGCACTTCATAATAGGTATGAAAACCGCTACGGGAATCGTAGAGGGTACCGGGCGGAAACTCTTTAATATTCTCGGTCAACGGCGCCAGTGCCTTAAGCTCTGAGGCAAAGTACATCGTCTCGGAACCGTCTTCACTTTTCTGCCAACCATAGTACAACGGCTTGATGCCGATGCGATCACGCGCCAGTACCAGTCGATTGTCTTCAGAAATTGCAAAAGCAAACATACCGTCGAGTAACTGCGGGGTCGATAATCCGTGCTCCTCAAATACGTGGAGAATGGTTTCACTGTCGCTGTGGGAAATGAAGTTATGGGCTTCGCCAAGCTGCTTTCGCAATTGCGGGTGGTTGTAGATCATACCGTTGGCCACCAGGGTGGCACTGTGATCTTCATTGTGAACCGGTTGCTGGCCATGAGCCGGATCCATAATGGCAAGCCGGATATGACCCAACACCCCCTGGTTAAGTTGGACATGCATCCCGTGACCATCCGGTCCTCGGTGACGCTGCGCCTCGATCATACTTTGTACCTTTGATTCGTCGACCTCTCCCCAAATTCCTACAATTCCACACATACAAAACCACCTTGAGTCACTCACGCGGTTAGCCGCGATATCGCTCAGTATATCCTTTTTGTATTGTTGTAAATAGGGTGATTGCAATCCCCATAGCTCGAGCGCCGCCAGTAAATCCCACGCACTATGTGAATCCTGGTAATTTCACGAGTTTTTAAACGCTTTGGTGACACCCCGGCTCTGGCACCGACTGATCTTCAGGTTCCTACCTGGCATTCATCGCCCCCATCGGCTGCGGCAAGCCCACTTTACTGCGCCTGATTGCAGGTCTTATTCAGCCGGACTCTGGCACCATCACATTCAAAGGAACAGAATTATCGCCTGATAATACTCTCCAGATACGGCAATGAACGGATTTTAAATGGCGCGTCCGGAAGGATTCGAACCTCTCCCCCCTTCGATTACTGCTCCTGAGTCACCTACTGTTAAGGTAGAGGGCACATTCCATTGGCCCTGGGGCGGTCTTGTGGCCACGATAAATATTCTTAGGCTGCCACCAATCGATCAATTGTTTCCTTAGCTTCGGCAAAGCCCTTCTCCCGATGGCCACCACTCATGTTCAATCCTTCTGCATAGATTACATGCACATCATGAATCCCAATAAAACTTAAAATTGTTTTTATAAACGGCACTTGGTTATCTGTCGGCTTATCTTTGTGCAGTCCACCACGGGTCGTAATTACATAGGCGGTCTTTCCCGTTAACAAACCTTTTGGACCCTCACTGGAATACTGGAACGTTACCCCAGCGCGTGTAATGTGATCAAACCAGGCCTTGAGCACCGATGGCACACTGAAGTTATACATGGGTGCGCCAATTACTAGTACATCCGCTACCATTACTTCATTGATCAGTTGATCTGAATAATCCACCATTTTTCGCTGCTCAGAAGTCCTGCCTTCGGTGGGTGTGCTGAGTGCTTGAATCCAAGCCGCATCCAGATGGGGTACGCCTTCCTCTGCAAGATTTCGCCTATTTTCGTCGAAAATATCCCCGTGCTCGCGCATTTTAGCCACAAGGTCTTCCGCCAATTGGCGTGATGCGCTGTTCTCTGTAAACAAACTGGATTGGATTTGTAAAACCTTTTTCATGCCCTTTCCTCCTGTGGATTAACTATTGACTACATGATAGGGCAGAATATTTGATTAATAAGTGCTAATATTTGATCAATTTAATCGAAATATTTGATAAATGAAGCAGCCAAAGACTACATTAGAGCAATGGGCCGTGTTTACTACGGTGGTCGATGAAGGCTCATTCGCCAAGGCAGCGGAAGCTTTGAACAAAAGCCAATCGGCGGTTAGTTACATCATTGGCAATTTAAACAACCAGTTACCTCGCCCCGTATTGCGACAACAAGGACGCAAAGCGGTGCTTACTGAGGTTGGCGATGTGCTCTATCGCCGCGCCCAACAGTTGTTAAAACACGCCTTAGAAATAGAAGAAACCGCTCGCTGTATTGCGGAAGGTTGGGAAACCAAAATCACTATCGCAATAGAATCCATTGTACCTATCGATCCTGTATTAGCTGCTATGCGGCTGTTTAGCGAACCTGCCCCCCAAACACGCGTGACATTACTTGAAACCACGCTCTCTGGTACCGAAGAAGCACTTCTTGAACGCCGCGCTGATTTAATAGTCGCGCCAGGTGTACCCCCTGGATTCCCATCCACACAGGTCAGCGAAGTGTGCATGATTCCCGTTGCTCACCCTAACCACCCATTGGCGCGCAACAAAGTAGAGCTCACCGAACAGGATCTTAAACAGGCACGCCAAATTGTCATTCGGGACTCCGGTATCAAAAGGACACAAGACAAAG
>JASFLF010000386.1:0-4567 GCA_050118235.1 Gammaproteobacteria bacterium
AACGGCAACTGCGATGGCGCGAGCAAGATGCGGAGGTGGCGTATCCAGGTGAGTTCGATGATGATTTTGAGGTCGATGACTTCGAGGTAGACGATTTTGATGAATTTACCGAAGACGAATTTTCCGAATTCTTTTTACCGGCTGGTTATCCGAACCTCGGTGACACCGCACCCTATCTGCACAATATACCTAAAGTCGGGCGCAACGATCCCTGTCCCTGCGGCAGCGGCAAGAAATACAAAAAGTGTTGTTTACATTGAGTTCGCCGGTTTTGGGCGGCAGTTTATGCATCACTTGCCGTTCAGTTCACGAAATAAATGTCGCCCTTGTCCGTTATAAGACCAATACACTATTTCAATGAGGTACATATGATCCTACCAAGAGGATTTTCCATCGGCTTGTTGCTGGTCGCTTTATTCATTACCCAAAGTACTTTTGCGGAGAGTTCTATTACGAAAAGTACCGGCGCGGTAGTCCGTGAAATCCAACTAAAAGACGGCAGCGTGATTACCGGCACTGTCCGATCTTTTGACGGTGATACCTATGTGATTGACAGTGACAGTTTGGGTACGATTTCGCTAAGCAACTCTAAAATCCAAGCCATCCGCTCCCCCGCTGGTTACAGCGCCAACCAAAGTATGTCGCCCGGCGATCTTATGGGCATACAACAACAGTTGTTGAATGACGCCGACACTATGGAGCTAATCAAAGCGCTGCAAAACGACTCGGAAATTCAAGCCATCTTAAACGATCCGCAATTACTGAAAGCCGTTACCGCCGGTGACGTGCAAGCCTTAATGAACAACCCAAAATTCAAAGCGTTGGTCGAGAATCCCAAAATCCGGGAAATCAGCAATAAAATCCAGCCGTAAGACCCGGCGCATAGAACGCCGATGGATTGCCGAAGCCCAAATCCCGGTTCTTCACCGCGGTGTAACTGTCAAGTTAGATGGCGGAATTCCGATAATCCTAGTTAGAATCTCTTTATATAATAACTGACTGTTTTACTTGGTAATGAATTAGGATGAAGGACTAAGCCAGTCTCCAATGCAAGTGCGTTCCAAAACAATTATTTCCGTAGGCTCATTGGTGATCCTGGTATTGTTGATCGCGGTTCTGGGTTTGTGGATCAACGACGTTTATAAGAACAAAAAAACCCTAACGCGAATTGTGGCCCAGGAACGGGCCCGCGAGCACTTGTCCAAAATGCGCGAATTCGCCCATCGGCGCGCCATTTCTTTGCATCGAATGACCTCCATAGAAGATCTGTTTGAACGTGACGAAGAGTTCATGGTGTTCCGGCAACTGGGATCTGGTTTTCTCGTGGAAAGGGAAAAACTGCTGCAAACGCCCTTGAGCGCTCCGGAACAAGCCATATGGGACAAAATTTCAGACAACATTCACAAAGGAGGCCCGGCGCAACGCCAGGTGGCGGATTTGCTGCGGGACGATGACGTCGGCACCGCGCGGGAGCTGCTTATGGGTACGGTCGATCCGACCATGAGCACATTCAGGGAAGACATGCTGAAAATATCCGACATTAAAAGAGCCATGATCGACAATGAGTTGGCACGGGCCGCCCAAGACTATAACCAGACCTACATTATCATGGCACTATTGGGTTCGGTCATCGTCCTGTTGATGGGATTCACGCAATACATCGTCCGTCGAACCGGTAAAACCGAAGAAGCGTTAATGGACCATGGCATGCATATTCGCTCCATGTATGAGGTGTCCGCCATGACGGGCGCTTCATCCGAGGAGCAACTCATCGACATGCTTAAGCTGGGCTGCCGGTTTCTGGGCATGGAAGTCGGTAAAGTCTGCGAGATCGATGAATCCAACAACATCAATAAAGTTGTGAATATTTACGCCAAACACGATACGGCGGTGAAAAAGGGTTCAGTCATTCCCTTGCAGAAAAGTTTTTGCCAATACGTAATGCCTTTAGATGAGACCCTGGTTTTAAACCATATTGCACGCTCCCAATACAAAGATTCGGAAGCGTATAAGTTCTCCGCCATGCAAGCGTATATAGCGGCACCCATCAAGATTAAGGGCAGTAAATTCGGCGCCGTCAGCTTTTCTTCCCAGACCTCACGCAAGCAGGGATTCAGTGAAACCGACAAAGACATGGTGAAACTGATCGGCAGTTGGATCAGCAGCGCCTTGGAGCGCGAATTTGCCCAAGTGGAATTACGAACAGCCAAAGAAGAAGCAGAATTGGCCAATGCTGCCAAGAGTAAATTTCTGGCCAATATGAGTCATGAATTAAGGACCCCCTTGAATGCCATCATCGGCTACAGCGAGTTGTTAAGCGACGAGGCTGAGGAAAACAAACATAACAATTATCTGGTGGATTTGGAAAAAATCACTAATTCCGGTAGTCATCTATTGTCGTTGATTAACAATGTGCTGGATTTATCCAAAATCGAAGCCGGTAAAATGGAGATTTATCCGGAATCGTTTAATGTGGCTGACTTGGCTAACGAAATCGTCACCACATTGCGCCCACTGTCGGAGCAGAACCACAATCAACTCAACATATTGTTTAAAGACAATATTGAACTCATGCGCAGTGACCTCACCAAAATAAAACAAGTATTGCTAAATGTATTGGGCAATGCCATAAAATTTACTGAAAATGGCGAGATCCAATTCACCGTGCAAACATGTCGCGAAGCCAACCAGGATTGGGTCGTGTTCGAAGTGAAAGATACCGGCATAGGAATGACCGAAGTCCAACTGCAAAAAGTGTTCGAAAAATTCACCCAAGCCGACGCCGCTATCACCAGCAAATACGGCGGCACCGGTTTAGGCATGGCCATATGCAAAAAAATCTGCGAACTGCTGCACGGAGATATCCGTGTAATCAGCCAAAAAGGACAAGGCTCGACCGTGACCATCGCACTGCCGCAACTGGAACTCCCCGGCGAGCAAAGCGACCCGGAACGGGTGGATTTACGCTACGCCTGACGCATAATGTTGTATTTAATGTATTTAATGGGGTCAGAGCCCATTAGTAGGCCAAAAGAATTCTATGCAATTTTTTCTGCGATAAGCGAGATCAGTTGTCGCGCCAGATGCGACTTGCTGGTCCGCGGCAATTCCTGTTTCCCACCATGCCAATAGACGCTGAGCGCGTTTTGCTCGCTTTCGAAACCAAGCTCGCCATTACCCACTTGGTTGGCGGCGATCATATTCAGTGATTTTGCTTGCAGTTTGCCCTGGGCATAGTGTTCCACATCATGAGTTTCCGCGGCAAAACCCACCGTGAAAACCTGAGGATACTGGCGGGCGACTTCCGCCAGTATATCCGGATTTTTTACCAACTGGATGTTGAGCGTCACGGCGTCTTTTTTCATTTTTTGGGATGCCGGTTTTTCCGGCCGGTAGTCCGCCACGGCGGCGGTGCTGATGAAAATGTCGCAGTTATCGATATGTTGCATGACGGCGTCGTACATTTGTTGGGCCGAGCGCACATTGATGCGCTGCGCATCCGGGGGTGTGGGCAACTGCACTGGTCCGGCAATTAATACTGCACGAGCCCCCGCTTCTATTGCCGCCTGGGCGATGGCAAAACCCATCTTTCCCGAACTGCGGTTAGCGATAAAACGCACCGGATCGATGGCTTCCCAGGTGGGTCCGGCCGTGACCAAGACCGTTTTGCCGCTGAGCGCGCCAGTTTGAAACCGCTGGCTAACCAATTCGGCCAATTCCGGCGCCTCCAGCATGCGCCCCTCCCCCACATCGCCACAAGCTTGTTCGCCCTGTGCGGGTCCATAAATGGCAATATTACGCGATTTGAGTGTGACAACGTTGGCTTGTGTGGCGGGGTTGGACCACATATGCTTATTCATGGCGGGTGCCACCGCAATCGGCGCTTCACAGGCCAGGCATACGGCACTCAGTAAGTCATCGGCACGGCCTTGCGCCAGCCGAGCGATAAAGTCGGCGCTTGCCGGAGCAATTAATAGCGCATCGGTCCATCGGGCCAACTCGATGTGACCCATGCCCGCTTCGGCTTGTTCGTCCAGCAGTTGAGTGTGAACGGGATTACCGCTTAAGGCCTGGAACGTCAGCGGTGTAACAAACTCACAAGCACTTTCAGTCATCGCCACTCGCACTTGCGCACCCGCCTTTTTTAATTCGCGCACCAGTTCGGCGGCTTTATACGCGGCGATACTGCCGGTGATGCCGAGAAGGATGTGTTTGTTGGAAAGTGATTTCATAAAAAGGGGCTACATTGGGCAATAAGAGGCTAATTGTAGACCGAAAACCAAGCGAAATGTTAAAACCTAATAACAATCTTTAAGACAATCAATAAGAAAGACTTAAAATATGGCAATCACTGACTGGCCGGAACACGAACGCCCGCGGGAAAAAATGCTGTTGCGCGGTCCGCAAGCCTTGTCCGATGCGGAATTGCTGGCGATATTCTTGCGCACCGGTGTAAAAGGCAAAAGCGCGGTGGATTTATCCCGCGATTTGTTAAACGAATTCGGCAGCCTGCGGGCTTTGCTCACCGCTGACCGGCAAACCTTCTGTAAAAGTCTTGGTTTGGGGG
>JASFLF010000387.1:0-4566 GCA_050118235.1 Gammaproteobacteria bacterium
AAATGAATATGCCGATCGAGTCCCGGGCCGTTGTGCACCCGTTCGGACAGCTCTTGCAGGATATCCGGCCGCGAGTCGTCGCAAATGGCATGTACGGCGTCAAAACGCAAACCGTCCAAATGATACTCTTCCAGCCAATATAAGGCGTTGTGAATGAAAAATTCCCGCACCGTGGGGCTGTGTGGACCATCGAAGTTGATGGCGCTGCCCCAGGGCGTGTGATGCCGGTCGGTGAAAAACCCGGGGGCGTATAGATGCAAGTAGTTACCCTTGGGGCCGAAATGATTGTATACCACGTCGAGAAACACCATCAGGCCTTTGTTGTGTGCCGTTTGCACCAGGTCTTTCAATTGCTCGGGCGTGCCGTAGGCGCTGTCCGGCGCAAACAACAAAACGCCGTCATAACCCCAATTGCGCCGGCCGGGAAAATCGGCAATAGGCATGAGTTCAATGGCGGTGACCCCTAACTCCAGCAAATAATCCAGGCGGTCTTTGATCGCAGTATAGTTGCCTTGAGTAGTGAACGTGCCGGTGTGCAGTTCGTATATCACCGTTTCTTCCCACGGCCGGCCGCGCCAATGCTCGTCCTGCCATTCCCAGTGCAATGGATCGATCACCTGGCTGACATCCTCTATATCCCGGGGTTGGAAACGTGACGCCGGATCCGGCACGTCAGTTTCCCCGTTGATTCGATAATGGTAGTAAGCACCACGGGCGGGTTGTTCACTGTCGATTTCGTACCATCCCTCTTCGCTGCTTTCACTGGCCAGCGGCACTGGTACACAGGTTTGCGACGTCTTGCCTTGCAGGCACAACTCGACGCTTTTAGCGCCCGGTGCCCATAAGCGGAACCGTACCCGCCCGTCGGGAAGTATCTGTGTACCGAAAGGCATGAGGTGAGTTCGTTTACTCATGAATTTCGCCTTTAAACCTTGCTTCACTATGTGGTATTTAGAAATAGCATGCCAATTAAGCATTCCAATGTAGGGCGCTGAGAAACCGTTAAAGTATTTATTGTAGGTCAGACTAGGTGCGCGAATTTCCGCTTTCAATTTCAAAGCTTGCGCGCAGCGCAACCCAACAAAAACGCAGTTTGCGTCAGCTCAATTCAATACGGTCTTCATAGCCGTGCTCCAATGCCACCATTAACGTCAAATACTCACGCAACTGCCGCGTCAATAAAAAGTTTTCCCTGACGAATTCTTTGGCTTTTCGCCCCATCTCTTTGACTTTGCCCGGTTGATGAAGAAGATAACGAATGCGCAGAGCTGCGCCTTCCGGAGTATTGACTAAAAAACCGGTGTGGTGGTTAATCACTTGCAAGCGGATACCACCGGTATCACCCCCAATAACCGGCTTGCCTTTCCACAGACCTTCGGTCACCGTCAGGCCAAACCCTTCTTTAGTGGATTTTTGCACTACGATATCTGCGGCTCGCTGTAGTGCGTTAATAGTGCGGTGCGCGTCCGGCGGCAATACCAGCACTTTAATGTTGTCGTCTCCTTCGGCCGCGGCGCACACTTCTTGCAGCACCGCTTCGCCTTCCGGATCGTCGGCGGCGCCGCCGCCTGCTAACACCAATTGCAAATTGGGGATAAAGCGCTTTGCTAATTGATACGCATGAATAACTCCCAGGGGATCCTTAAAGCGGTCAAAGCGCGATACCTGCACGATAAGCGGATTTTCGGGATCGATATTAAACCGGTGATACACTTTGTCAATGTCGTCTTCGCTAAGGTCGACGTTTTTGTCGCTCAACGGATCAATACTGGGCGGTATGATGTATTTGGGGTGCGGTAACACCTGGGCAAATTGCGCCAGAGAAAATATGCTAGCGTCGAACTGACGCACGAAGTTTTCAAGGAAGCGCCACACAATACGATATGGATGACTGGCATCGATATGGCAACGCCATATCCACTTGGCTTTGCAATCGTCAAAGTGCCGTATTAAGGCGGCCGGCTGCGGATCGTGCACAAAGATAAAATCGGCTTCTTGTATTATCGGGCGCAATTGCTCAGCATTCTGCGCATTGACTTCCTCGTAATGATTTAGCAGATTCTGCGGTATGCGAATACGATCGCCTTGCAAGGCATTATGCATGTGTTTGGTACATTGAAAAAAATCGGTATCTCCGGTGATTACTTCCCAGCGTGTATTGACGCCCAGTTCGCACGTCAACGGCACAAGCTTTTCCAGAATTTCCGCCACGCCGCCGCCCATGCGGGTGGAATTGATATGCAATACGTTTTTACCCTGTAGAGGTTCGGTCAACTGTTTTAGCTGGCGAATAACGTCCTGGCTTACCACATGCGAATAAGCTTCCAGCATGGTAGTCATCGTGTACCCTCCCGGAAGAATCCTGTAAAAGCCTCAGCCACTTCTCGCCGTAACTCGACCAAGGTAATGAAATATGGATCTATACCCGTGAGCTTTTCCAACAAAGGATTAAACTCCTCACCAAAGTACCTGAGCCAGGCACGAAAGTCGTCGCTGCGGTCCGGCGTGCGACGGCGGGCATCGACAAAATGATAAAAAACACTGGTCGGTGACATGTCGGGAACCAACTCCGCCAACTCGCCGGGATGGCTGGCGCGCACATGAGTGTCGAATACCACGATTTGCGAACGAATAAATTCAAACAAATGGTCGGCCCGCGCCCATTGCAAATATTCGCTGTCGTCCAGCCGCTCTTCGATGTATTCCAATAAATGCAGCCGCAATTGTTCCATATCGCCGACGCCGGAGGGATCCAGCACGGCCAGTTGTTCGGCCAGTATGGCATCATGCAACGAATGCCGTGCCCAACTGGCAAAATCATTATTGTATTCGCGCTCTTCGAAACGGGGCTGCAGCAAGCCACCCCAGAAATGATAATACAAGCTGTCGGTGCCGATGGAGATAATATGATCGCGGAATTCCTTGAGATTACCGGCGCTTTTCCCGGTGGAAATGGCGATCAGGGCGCAGTCCTTCAATGCAAATGAATTATCTTCACCAGCGGATTTGTTCGCATTGTTACTCATCTCGATGCTCTTTAAGGTGGCTTTTTTGTTTGGAAAACCTTGTTTGGAAAACCTTGTTTGGAAAACCTTGTTTGAAAAACGTTGTGTACTGATAATGTGTAAAACGCCTTGTTCTTCGAACGGTGGTTACCTTGTGTGTTGAATCACTCCGAGTGTTTTTAGTGATTCCGATTGATTCGTGCAAAACGGCATGATCGCACTATTACTTCAGGAATAAGTATTAACGTATAGTTCAAAATATATCCGTGCGCATTGATAAAAGTTAAAGAAAAATTAAAAAAATTGTGATTGCAAATCACACCGAAATATTGGGGATCCTCCGAACAAGTCTGGGAGGGCAGCCAGGAGAATTAAAATCGTCAATTGCGACGAATGTAAAACCTGTCTTTAGAAGTATAGGGATACGAGAACATGGATTTTCATCGCACCCTCCGACGATCAATCACTCCCAACCTTCCGCCGTTGTGGCTTCGAAACCCGCAACAACATCCAACAGTTCAGCGGTTATGGCGTTTTGCCGGGCACGGCGGAACACCATTGTAACCTCTTCCAGCCGTTCATCGAGATTACGCTGCGCTGATTGCATGGCTGCCAATCGGCTGGCATGTTCACTGGCCTGGGACTCGGCGCAGGCGCGGAAAAGCGACACAAAAAGATATTGATTGAGTAACCGTTGAAGCAGGGATTCTCGATCCATAGTGAAGGTCGGCAAGCTTCGCGACGGCCAGGTCTGTTCCTCGAGTCGGTGAAAACGCTTTAGATTGATGGGTAACAACTCGAAGCCGGTGGGGTTATAGCCTTTTCTCCCGGAATGTCGGTTGTAAAACAAATACACATAATGCACGTCGGCTTGCTCGCGCCACTCGTCGACTTTCAGCAGAATCTGTTGTACGGTGGCGGTAATCTGAAAAGCCGAGCCTGGAACCAGAAAGTCTTCTTCAATCGCCTGACCTTGTTGCTCCAGTGCGGCAGCCGCGCGCGCGCCCACCGCCAGGATCAATCGGGTTTTCGCATCGGCCGGAACGGAATCCATGCGCTGCAGGGCGTAGCCGGTGATTTCTTCGTTGAAGCGGCCGCACAAGCCGTGGTCGGAGCCGAATACAATGGCGGCTAAGCGTCGTGAATCGTTAGTACGTAGCCTAGGCGTCGGCGGATGCTGCAAATCCTTTAACACGACATATAAGCCGCGCTCTACGGTACGATAAAAAACGCCCAGGGAGATCACTGCGCGCTCATATTGGCGTATGCTTGCCGCCGACAACGCTTTCATGGTTTTGACGATGGTACGTAAGTCTTCCAGACTGTCCAATTGACCATGTAGTTTTTCCAGTGATTCCATAATCTTTATTCCCGGGTACGCTCTTTTATGCCGTTCACCGCGTTGCCGGCCACATCTATTATCTGCCGCCACTGGGAATCCTCCAGCGTGTCACCGGCTTCCATACGCTGGCAAAGCACGGGCAATTCGTCGAGTACTTGCTTTTGTATGGCGGTTTCGGCATCGCCCACCAGTTCCACGGGCAGATCATCCAATAGCCCG
>JASFLF010000388.1:0-4561 GCA_050118235.1 Gammaproteobacteria bacterium
GCTGGTATACGTGGGTACCACTCACCTGTTGCCCCAGGCGGAGAAGGAACATCGCAAGTACAGTCTTTGCGCGCTTGGCGCGGGCATCCTGGTCGCCGTGCTGATCGTGCTGTCAAAATAGTCGGGAAACCAGACCTGAACGCAGGCCATGCTAACGGACCTGGTCAGGGATTGCGCGCCTGGTTTCGAAACCCAACTTTTTTTACACCCGTCGCGTGCGCTGTGCGCACGTCAAGCTGTGGATTTGCAGAGAATTTATCGTGCGCACAGCGACTGTGAAAGAATTCGCTGTAGGTTGGGCTGCCAAAAGTAGGCGCTTGAAGCGAGGTACGAAGCCCAACATTGGTGGTATCCTAACCTATTGATTGTTGGGGTTCGTCCCTCACCACCAACCTACAGGCTCAAAGATGTTTTCATATTTAGGTGAATACTTTCACAGTCTCACAGCGCACGCTACGGCATTAGAAACGTGTTTTACGACACCCTTTCCCGAGGGTAAAGGCGCCACATCCGAGCCAGTTCGTCTTCCTCACAACGGATATCATGATAGTGCTCAATCTCACCATTGCGGCGAACGTGTACCCCGGCGCCTTCGATAATCCTACCGACGAAAGCGAACGGCATTCCTGTCTCCGTCAACACGCGACTGACCTCCGCTACTTGCCTGGCTGGCACGGTCGCTGCCAGTGTTCCCGAGGAAATCATCCACAGAGGATCGAACTGAAACGCTTTAGCAAATCGTGAGACGACAGGTGAAATCGGCAGCAGGCCCGCATCCACCTCAATGGCGACTCCCGAAAGCGACGCGATCTCAAGGAGCGTCTCCAGCAGGCCGCCCCTCGTCACATCGTGCATAGCGGTCGCACCCTGGGCCGCGATCGCCACGGCCTCCTTCACGACGCTGACCTGCGCCATCAGGCCACGCGCCTCGACCAGATCGTTCTCGCCCAATCCGAGCTTGCGCGCCACGTCGACAAAGTCCTGGGCCAGGATGGCCGTACCTTCGATGGCAATTCCCTTGGTCACCAATACCTGGTCGCCCACACCTGCGCCACGGGTGAGTAACGGCCGTCGACCTTCGGCCGCGCCCAGTGCGGTTACGGCGACAAGAGGCCTTGCAAGATTCACAGAGTAACCGGTATGCCCGCCGATGATGGAAACCCCGATCTCGTTGGCGGCTCGGCTGGCATCGCGCATAATGCGCTGCAGGAGATCTTCGTCGTCCTGGCTGGGCACCAGAACCAAGGGCAGTATCCAGCGAGGCGGAATACCCGTGGTGGCAATGTCGTTACAGGCCACATGAACCGCCAGCCAGCCAATGTTGCCGATGGCACCAACGATAGGGTCCAGGTGAGAGGCCAAAATGTCTCCCCCGACCCGTGTTAACGCCACGTCTTCGCCGAAAGTGGCGCCCAGGATCACATCGGGATCGTCGCTGGTGGTGAAGGGAAAGACACAGCGTTGCAAAACGTCCAACGAAAATTTTGACATGACCCGATCCTCGTGTACCGGTTGCGGCAGCGCCGCGCGGTTCTATACTTTTCAGGTAACTATAGACATCACCTGCATGCCGCGCGAATCGCGTGTGCGTCGCATGTCATTTCCACTTGGTCAATGTGGCACTGCAAAATGGAAAAAGGAGGCATATTATGCCAATTCAAAGAAGACGTCGTCTGCGATTATTCTGGCCGCTCGGTTATCACATGGGGCCCTGGCACCATCCCATGCACTCCGGACCGCCCCCCGGTTGGGGCGGCTGGGGCTGGAACCGGCCAACAAAGGAAGAAGAGAAGGAGTATCTCGACGAATACATCGAAATGCTGAAGGAAGAACTCTCCGCCGCCGAGGAATACCGCAAGGAGCTGGAGCTGGAAGGGTCCGAATAGCAACACCGGGCGTTCATTCCGGAATGCTAAAGACGGCGATTGGCGGTGTAGGTCGATTTCACACTCGTACTTCATCAATGGCAGGCGTGACGTGCCCCAGGCGCTGGCCAAAGCGCACCCTCGTCCCGGGGCCGAAGCCCGGTTCCCATGCTACGTGGTCGGGCCCGAACAGCACGATGATGGTCGAGCCGCCCATGTTGAAGCGGCCCAGCTCCTCACCGGTTTGCAACTCGATTGCAGAATCACCGATAGGGTAATCTATGACCTTGATCCCCCTGCCCCTCGGAGGCGTGATCTCCCCAGCCCAAACCGTTTCGATGGAACCGACAAAGATGGCCCCCACCAGCACCACGGCCATGGGACCCGCCTCGGTCTGGAAAATACACACCACCCGCTCATTGCGGGTAAACAAGTTTGGCACGGCCTCGGTGTAGTCGGGCGAGACGCTGAATAAGCGTCCCGGGATATACACCATTTCCAGCAGGCGGCCGGTTAACGGCATGTGCACCCGGTGGTAGTCACCCGGTGACAGGTAGGTGGTGGCAAACCGCCCGCCGACAAACGGTTTCGCTCCTGCTTCGGCAGTGCCAAGCAATTCGATGAGCGAATAGGTGCGCCTCTTGGCCTGAAAAATTCTCTCCTCGTCAATGTCACCCAGCTGGCTGATGGCGCCGTCGCTGGGGCAGGCGATTTGCCCTGGCTGTACCACGATGGGGCGTGCTCCGGGGCGCAGGGCGCGGGTAAAAAACTGGTTGAAGTCCGGGTAGGCGTCGGGGTCGGGTTGCAGGGCTTCCGACATATCGACGTGATAGTGACGGATAAACCGGCGGGTCAAGGTCTTGCGCAACGGAAAACGTGCGCAGCGGGTGCTCCATTGCACCGCGCGTGACAGCGCGTGGTGTGGCAGCAGGCTCAGTAGTGTTCGTTTGAACCAATGCGTCATGGCATCCTCGGCATTGTGGCTAAAGTTTTTTTGTACCCAGGTGAGGGTGTCGTAAAACAAGTTTCGGCTGCCGTAGCGTGTGCTGTGCGCACGTCAAGTTATTGTTTTGATGAGAGTTAATCGTGCGCACAGCACACACTACGGGTAGAAAAACAAGTTTTGCGACACCCTCCGGGTGGGGGAAAGAAAATAGTTACGCGTCACGCCAAGAAGATCAAGCTGTATGAATCCAACAACCTGGCCAAGACCATGAGCTACAACAACGAGGCGGTTCCGCTTGGCACATTCTGAAAAGGCATCGGCAAACGCCCATTTCAACCGGAAAGCGCTTTGGCAGCCTGCGCGGCAAAACCATTCTGCTCGATACACTCGATATTAAACGCCTGCAACTGCGCCGCGAATTTTTGCCCGAAACGGCCCGCCACCACTTTCGTTACGTGCAATTGGTATAACATGTTTGCCACCTCCGGACCCACGTGGTGGGCGCTGCCGGCATAAGGGTTTTCCAGGATTTCGCTCAACTTCCCGTTCGCGTCGTAAATCTGGAAAAACAGAGCCCGCGCTCCCTGGAGGCTTATCTCAGCAGCAGGTTTGTTGTATTCCGTGGCAATGGCAATCTTCATAAGTAACCTCCCGCAGTGTATTATCCAGCGCCTTGTACATGCACTCGTCCCGCGTCTCGCTCAGGCGCACATCGAGCTTTTCCTGGCGATGACGCCTTCAGATTTCCACAATCTTGCCGTGGAAGCCGTGCAGTTTAATGGTATCCAGCAGGGTCTCATGACTGAAATGCTCAGGCTCAAAATGGATGGTGAGGCGGTGATGATCCCCGCCCGCAAACCAGGCACTGACGATCCCGGTTTCATGTTCGAGTTTCGCCACCAGCGAGGCGCGTTGGCTGACATCCAGGTCCTCCCGGATATCGATTTCAAGCTGCTCAGGTTCATTTGCCATGTTCACTCTCCGGTCCCCATACCGATCCCGTCGATCAACGCGCCGCAGTCGGGACAACACCCGGCGCGGATGCGGTTGGCGCGCACATGAAAGCCATAACGATCGATCAATATCGCACCGCACTGCCAACAGCGCGTGTCCTCACCCGGCTCACCGGGCACATTGCCCTCGTACACATAACGCAGTCCGGCGGCGCGGCCGATCTCGCCGGCGCGGCGCAGCGTTTCCAGCGGCGTCACGGGTACCTCTTGCATCTTGTAGGCGGGATAGAATTGCAAGACATGCCACGGCACCTCGACACCCACGCTGCGCACGAACTCAGCAATCGCCCGGAGTTCTTCATCGGAGTCATTGATGCCCGGAATCACCAGGGTGGTCAGCTCCAGCCACACGCCCAGTTCGTGATACAGCCGGATCGCGTCCAGTATAGGCTGCATGCGCACCCGGCTGATGTGCCGGTAGCTTGCCTCCTTGAAAAACTTGATGTCCACGTTGGCCGCATCGAGCACCGTGGCCAGCTCGCGCAAAGGCGCCGCGTTGATATAGCCGCTAGTAACGAAGATATTCTTCAGGCCTTGTTCCCGCGCCAGCACCGCCGTGTCGTAAGCCAATTCATAAAAGATCGTGGGCTCTGTGTAAGTGTAGGCGATAGAGCTGGCCTTGGCGCTCAGGGCCGCCTCGACAATGCCTTGCGGTGTCACGGGCTCGCCGGGAACGGCCGCTTCCAACTCGGCCAGCCGCGGACAGATGAACTCCTGGTCTTCGAGTTCGCCGTTGC
>JASFLF010000389.1:0-4556 GCA_050118235.1 Gammaproteobacteria bacterium
TCCGCTAGTGTTCATGCGCGTGCCCGTCGTCGAGGTGATGTTGAGTATTCTGTGGTGTTGTTTGGGTCCCCGTTTCACTGGAACCTGATGAATCAACGCTCTCGGGAGTAGTGGATTCATCATGACTATCATGATGGGTATCCATGTTTGTCTGAACATCCGAATGGGTTTCATGAGGCATGGTGGTCGGCGTCTCCATTGTGTCGTGTGCATGTTCCTGATTACTACCATGGGAGTGATCGTGACCTTCGCCCTCAGACTGAGGCAACGACATCACTCCCAAGCCGTAGCGGTACACTAGTTCACCGCCATGCCATGCCGTGGTGATCAATAAACCGGTCGCAAATAATGCGGCGGCGAAAAATAAAACATTGAGTTTCTGTTTGCCCCGGTAAATCAACAACGACCATAGCCCGATCACCAGGTACGCGACAAACGTCCCCACGGCCCAGTTGCGGTGCTCTGTCATCGCGGCGTGAGAAGGCGTGTCATGAGTAACACTGTTGTAGGCGAACCAACCGGCGATAAAGGTGAACACGCTAACGGCTACACCCGTCCACAACATCCAAAACGCGGTATGGCGCCACTGCGTGCTCCAACGATATTCGCTGAAAAGCCAGGAAAGCAGGAAAAATAGAACAGCCAGGCCCAGGAGTGAAACGGTAAAGTGCACGAAAATCGGGTGCCAGTTGGGAATAATTTCTATCATCGTATTTTTAACCTTTTAAAAAATATTTTTTTACCAGTGTCAGTTTTTGTTGTTAGTGGCCCATGTGTTCGCCATGATCCATTGTGTGTACATCGGTCGCAGCATCGGCGATGCCTTTTGACCAACCTTCGGGCTTGCCCCCGCATTTAGCCCAAGTGGCATTGTCTATCATGATCAACCCACGGCTGGCTTGGGCGCATTGGGTTTGCAACGAATTGGATGCGGATGTGGATTCCATGGCGTATCGATCGTCATAACCCGCTTCGCGGCTGCGGCCACTGGAGGGCATGGTTTTTAACGTGGATAAGGACTCCGAATGAGTGGACTTCATGGCGCTTTTTGCAGGTTCTCCATGCATAGCGTGTTCACCATGGGGCACTTGCTGAGCCGAATGATCCATCTTGTGATGTTCACTAGCGTCTTGCATATCCATGGTTTCGACATCACGGTGCTCGCCGGTATTGCCATGATGCGTATCGGGCATGGAATGGTGTTCTGATGAATCCTGCATCATATGCGCATCATGCTCACTATGTTCCCGCATATCACCATTTTGTGGATGCAGCATTTCGCTTGTTTGTTCATAATGCGCCGATGAATGCTCCATGGGCTCCGCCCACAGGGATAAGGGCAACAGCAAAGCTGTTGCCGCCATTGTTTTGATAACAATTGTTTTGATACTCATTGTTTTGATAATAATTGTTTTGTTACTCATTATTCCGATCATCGTTTTTAAATAGTGCATAGTATTCGCTCCTTATTGGATATAACCGTGTTCCAGGTTTAAAATGGAATCTCGTTCACCAATGTTGTCGTTAAACATGGCTTCCAGGCTGAAAGCCACCCCAAGTTGGCCAACTGTATCGCTACCGTCGCCCAGCGCTTCGCCATAGTCGGTGTATTTAACCTGGGCAAACACATCCACACCTTGACCAATTCGATATACCGCATTGGGTGCAATACTCCACTGAGTCGCACTGTCGACGTCTGCGTAATCCTTAACTGCCGTCGTAATCGCCGCTTGCCACCGGGTCAATAGTTTGGGCCGACCGGTATACCGCACGCTGGCCACCAGCGAAGTGGATTTCACCCGGGCGCGATTAGCAACAGAGTCCAAGTCGCTGGCATTGTCCAAACCATTGTTATAAATGGTTTGCAGTCCCAGAGACCAATTGCTAAGGGGATTCATGTTGAGATTGAATTCAATACCGGCTGTAACTGCGTCCATCCATTTATCCTCGCCCGCTGCGTGGACTTTTTGCCGGTCATACATTATTCCCGCATGCCGGATTCGCTTTACATACCGTAAGTCTTCCGGCTGCTCATACACGTAGCCGGCGCCAAAGCTGTCGAATCCTTCCGGGGCGTCGGGAAACTCGGCCGGTTCACCGTTGTGCCGTGTGCCGGCCCACATTCCAAAGGTTTGAATTTTACGATCCAGGTACCAATCGAATGCCGCGGTTTTTCCATAGAGTTGGTCAAATTCTTCGTTGGAAGATGCGTTGCCGATATGGGTATAGTCCAATAAATCGTCGTCGCGAATCAGGGGAAACTCGATCAAGGAATTGCGCAATCGTGTGCGGCCCAGCTCAAATCGATAATCCCGATTCCAGTAAAAAGCGTGCAACTGGTGAAAAGCAACGGTATCTTCGCGCTCTTTGATACCAACCACGGCGCCAGCCACGCCGTTGCGATACATGCGTTTGTCGAATCTCATCAAGATTGCCGAGTCGGATAAGTTGATACCGCCTTTGGCCTCCGGTTCCGAGTCCAAATCCACCGCGTCCAAGGTGCTAATGACGCGACCGCCCAGGGTCATACGCGGTATAACCTCACGATCGACTTCCAGGGCGTTAACACTTTGTGCAAGTAAACCGCTAAGGACACCTGCCAATAATAAAGTTCTTATGGTTTGCATGGCGAGTCTCCTTTTATTGATCCGCAGATACCGATGGCACGTAGGTGGGCTCGAAATCTTCATAAGCCAAAACTGTCAGCATGCCCCCTGGATAAATTCCGTTATTTCGAACGTGAACGGTTTTGTGGTCGTGCCAGGTCCAAAAACCGGGATTGTCGCCAAAGACCATCACATCATAAGTCCCGCCGGGTTCCACATGGATGGTGTTGAGTCTGTGTGGTTCAGGCAGATCGTTGCCATCCTGCGCCACCCACCAGAAGTCGTGACCGTGCAAGTGCATGTGATGGGATAAGCCGCTGGCATTGATTAGGCGCACACGAATCCACTCGCCTTGTTTGATCCCGATGCGTTTGGTGGCAGGATACGATTTACCGTTGATGGCAAAGAAATTCGGCTTTATTTCCACGCCGGTGGAACGGCTTTGCAGGTACGGAGCTACGTAGTCTCCATTTTCAACCGACGTTTTAAATTCATTGTAGTCTTTGAAAAATCCATGAGTCTTATAGTCCAGCTTGCCTTGTGCCATCAACATGTTGACTTCTTTCATGCCTTCCAATAAGCCGTTCATTTCTTCGCGAATAAAGTCGATATCCCAGGCTTCCAGCATCAAGGTATAGTCGCGGGTATATGGGAAGCGCTCTTTCAACGGCTCGTCCTTGCGGTGAATGATAAACGCGCCGTGCATGGCCGATGCGGCGTGTAATGGCGTGCTCCAGTGACAGTGGTACCAGCGGGTGCCGGAAGGCTTGGCCTGGAAACGGTACACGAAAGTATCTCCCGGGTGCACCGGATCCTGGGTTACCATGGGCACGCCGTCCATGGTGTATGGCAAGGTCACACCGTGCCAATGAATGGTGTGCATCTCTTCGGTATTGTTGGTGAAATTCACCTGCACCCAATCGCCTTCGGTGACATGAAACTCCGGCCCCGGAACCTGGCCGTTAAAGGCAAACAAATGGGTTTTGATCCCCGGCAGGATCTCGTGCTCGACAATGAGCACGTCGATATCGAAGACTTTGTAATCGACTTCACCGGGTGATGGCGAACCGGGCGGTTCGATAATTTGCCCCGGTTTCATGGAATGGCCTTTCATAAACATCATGCTGCCATACCCATCCATGGTGTGTCCGGCATGCCCCGCCATAGCGCCCGTATGCGGCATTTGCTCCGCACTCACTTTGAGATTCACGCCGGCCGCTAAAGCGGTACCGCCGGTGAAAGCCGCCGCGGTTTGTAAAAACCTGCGGCGCGAAACGTCTGCATTTTCTGATTTCGATTCATTGACTTGCTCAGTCAGTTTACTAGTATCGGAACAGCTATTGATTACAAATTGACTTTTTTTCATGAATTACTCCCAAGCAAAAATTCCAATCCGCGGATAAGCACGGACTTATGCCCCGGATTTAGTTGGGCCGGAGCGTTATAATTTGCTTAGGAGTGCCTGGGTGGGCGAAATGCGGCCGAATTATCGGCTTTATAAAGAAGAATTGGAGGCGAGGTAAAAAGGCTGTGTGAGGCCTGTGTGTTAAACAGAGCCAAGCTGCAGATTACGTTTAGACAATGACTACAGCTATCACAACCGTTGCAACCGGTGTCTTGCTTGCAGTGGTCATTTGGATTATTTTGATCGTCAGCGTTGTGATATCCGCCGGACAACTGGTGCGGCGTGGTGAATTCCATGGTTTGCATTGACTGGTTATCGCGATCGATGACGCTGACTGAACCCATGGCAATGTGCACTGGCAGGATAATTAACACCCCTACCAAAATGGCAACAATTTTTTTCTTTAGTGATTCAGTCATGTATTCAGTCTACTTGGAAATCCGCGGGAGTCAACCAGTCAATGTGGTCAGCGACAATCTTCCGATATACCAATCGCTGAGACTCGTCAGGGACCACGGAGTTCAGGTTTTGTTCGATCGTATCTT
>JASFLF010000390.1:0-4541 GCA_050118235.1 Gammaproteobacteria bacterium
GACAGCCGCAGACGTTAAAACGGGGACAAGGCTTTTGGATGTGGCCTGCGGACCTGGATATGGTGCGGGTTACGCCGCTAACCAAGGCGCTATTGCCGTCGGTGTGGATTTCGCGCCGGGTATGGTTGCTGAGGCGAAAAAAAATTTTCCAAACGCAGAGTTCCATGAAGGTGATGCCGAGGCGCTTGCATTTGAAGACAATACCTTTGATGTTGTGATTTGTGCGTTCGGATTGTTACATTTTGCAGAGCCGGATAAGGCAATTGCCGAAGCCTTTAGAGTGCTTCGACCAGGAGGGCGCTACGTTTTCACAGTATGGTCGTTACCTGAAAAACACGACTTTTTTAGTCTTGTGTTAAATGCGGTTGATTCTCACGGGACATTTGATGTGCCCCTGCCACAGGCGCCTTCTATCTTTCGCTTTAGTGAGGATGCCGAGTGTATAAACACGCTAACCAACGCGGGATTCACAGATATTGAAGTAAAAGAGCTTCCGCTTCATTGGAACCCAACATCGCCAGAAGATTTGCTCAGTTTTCTTGAAAAAAGTTCGGTTAGGATGGCGCTGGTGCTGGAAAAGCAAACACCCGATGCATTAGCGAAAATTCATCAGTCAATCCTTGATGGCGCACAGCGGCTCAAGCTCGGCGAATCTTACCAACTCGATTGGCCAGCTGTTTTGGCAATCGCACGGAAGCCTCTTTAGGGCTCTTGGGAATGTTTTTTCCGGAATTTTGGGTTCATCCGCTAATTATTTTATCGAAACCAAACTGAAGTAGGATTGTGCGCGCTTGTCAATTGGGTAAGCTAAATGAATTCATTGCTGGCAGCAACGAAGCGGTTGGCTCTGTCTTCGTTGTCTTCGTTGAAAAACACCGGTTATATGCTAGTTGGCCGCTACAGTCCGGCCTTGAGCCCATTGTTGCAAAGAACGGATTTTTTCCGCCATTACCACTGACAGCGGTTGGGTGGCTTTGATTTCCTCGAATATATGCTGGGTGGTGATGGTTGTTTCGCGCGCGTGGGCGGCGTACAACGCCGCGACGACGGCTTGTTCGATTTCGGCCCCGGAAAATCCGTCGGATTCCACCGCCAGGCGCTGCAGGTCGAAATTTGGCGGTTGCTGGCCGCGTTTGGATAAGTGGATGGCGAAAATTTCCGCTCGTGTATTTTGATCCGGAAGATCCACAAAAAAGATTTCGTCCAAACGGCCTTTACGGATTAACTCAGGCGGTAGCGATTCAATGTCGTTTGCGGTGGCAACGATGAACACGGGTTTTTTGTTTTCCGCCATCCAAGTCAGCATCGAGGCCAACACCCGCCGCGAGGTGCCGCTGTCGTAATCGCCGGTGGCTACGCCTTTTTCGATTTCGTCCATCCATAGTACGCACGGTGACATGACTTCCGCGGCTTTTAAGGAATCGCGGATATTTTTCTCCGTTTCGCCGAAAAACTTATTGTACAGCGCGCCAAAGTCCATCCTAAGCAATGGTACTTCCCAGGCGCCGGCCACGGCTTTGGCGGCCAGGCTTTTGCCACTGCCTTGAACCCCTAACAACATGATGCCTTTAGGCATATCGAGCGCTGTCTCTTTTCCCTGCAGGAAAGCCACTTTGCGGTGGTTAATCCAGGTGATTAATTTTTTGAAACCGCCGACTTCGGCAAATTGTGCCGTTTCGTACTCAAATGACAATATGCCGCCTTGGCCCAGCAACTCGTATTTCGCTTTCATGACCGCGGGTAAATCATCTTCGGTAATGGCGCCGTCGTGATAGATGGCGTTTCGCACCAGGCGGCGGGCATCGCTCATAGTGAGTCCCTGCAAGTTGCGTATGAGCATTTGCATGGCTTTTTTGTCGGCTTTAACGCTTTGATTCTGATTTTTTAAGGTCCACACTTTGGCTTCATCGTATATGAGTTGCTCCAGTTTTGCGGCATCGGGTAACGAGAGCGAAAAACCGGCGCTGAGTCTTTCCAATTCGCCGGGAACAGTGAGATTATGGCTAAGTAATACGATGGTGTTTTGTTTGACCGAATAATCCAGGGCGATTTCTTTGAGCAAGCGTATGATTAAGGCGTCATCAAGATATGGGTGAAAATCCAGCAGTACGATGACCGAGTTTTCCAGGTTTTTTTTGATCTGCTCCAGCATGGGTTTGGGTTCGGTGGTGGGGTAGGCGATGTACCCCGATGCGTCTTGTAAACTTAGATTTTCGGCGCGGCCATAGGCTGGTTTTAAACCCTCGGTGATTGACCAGGTATGCAAGGTGCGGCCGGTACGGGCAATGACTTTTTTAATCAATTCCAGGGCGCGCTTTTCTTCGTGGGTCTTAATCGTTGTAATGGGAAAGTGTGACATCAACAACATTTCTAAGTCGCGTTCGTCACTCATGGTCTACCTCGATATCGTCATCATTTAAAAACCGATTTTTGTGTAAATCCGGCGCAATCCAGCAGGCGTGCCGTTTGCCGAACCACTGATAACGCCGCTTACCGATAAAATCGTATACGGCATCGCGTAAAAATCTTGGTACGACGATAAAACCGTACAACAGCGGCCAGGGCCAGTCCAAATACTTTGCAACGGTTAGCGCGGCGCTGGACTTGGTGAATGCTTTTTGCCGCGCCAGCAAAATCATGGAAGACGAGCCATTATTTTGCCAATCGTTTTGCAAGCCATTGCTTTTCAAACCATAACTTTTCAAACCATAACTTTGCAAACCATAGCTCTGCAAGCCGTACTGTTCCAGCAATTGTTTGCCCGCAACGGATTGCAAGGAGCCAAATCGGAACATCTTTTTTGAATCCCGTTTAAGAACAAATTGCACACTGGCACAGCAAAGGTTGCATACCCCGTCGAACAAGATAATGTGTGGATGCTCAGCGCTAGTCACGTTGCAGGCCCAAAGTAACCTCTATCGGCTGATCCATCGGAACAATCCAGTCGGCGGGCCATAGGCTACGTTCGACTTTTGCCAGATTCCTGCCCGGATCTACCAGCAAAGTGGGCGGGCGGCCGTTTAGGGACACGAATGCAGAGGCATAGACTTCGGGGTTTTTTATTCCGTAATGCTTACGCCAGTGCTCGGCGAGAAAATGGGCAAATTGTAAAATCATATCGGGACGTCCTGTCATCTTCCGGATTTGTTTGGCCGTAAGAAACCAATGCGGTTCCACATGGGTAATATTGCCACGGTCGTCGGCGTCGCGCACATAAAAATCCACCCAACCATCTTTGTCTCTGAGCTTCATCTGCCAGGCGAAACGGTGGCCCTCTTCCGTCCAACTCACATTGCCGGGATATAAAACATGGCGTAAGGGAATCAAAATCTGTGATGCTGTCCAGGTCAGCACAAACGCCAGCGTTAAATTTTGCTGCAATGCGGCCGTGGAATAAACCCGTGATGCGCCAAGCGTGCCAGGAGAGGTCCTTGTCGATACCCTCGGTGAGGTCAAAGACGAAACCGAAGACGAATTGCCATTTAGCACTGGTAAGTTTTGCCGCAGGCGCGACGGAATTCGCGGCAACAAGAGTGACGACAGTCGTGACGACAAGCGCGACAATAAACGCTTCGGCCAATCCGGTTCGAAAAACAATAAACTGGCAAACAAGGTAAACCAGGGGAATATTCCGATATTGAACACGAAGTGGTTCAAGGTGTGAAATGCGCCATACAGGCAGAAAACCGCCAGTCTGGCGCGTTTCCATAGCAACAGCGGGGCGCCAACGATGTGTAAAATAATAATACCGTATGCGGCTGTGGCGACGGCCCAGTCCTGGGTGAACAAATATCCCAAACCATAGGGGTAATCGCTGCGTTCGGCTAGCCACATTTTTAAGGGCTGTAGTTGCAGCCAGTCGCTGTTGATTTTTACAATGCCGGCATAAATCAGCAGAATTTCCATTTGCGCTCGCAGCAGCCATAGCGTCCAGGAAGGTATGGTTGACGAGCGTAGCTTGGGGCGCAACCAGGCATTCACCGACCATTGCCGGTGAGCCGGTATGACGCATAGCAAGATGCTGAATAGAATTACTAAATAAAAGTGATTTAAGTACCGGGTTTGATCCAGCAGAAATACGTAGGTGAAGGTCAGCGTGAAAACAACAATGGCGATACGATAGAAAGCGCCGATAATGATAAAAAAAGCGCAAATTCCCATGATGGCGAAATGAACATACATGCCATCGCCGCTCCAGGGTTGTACCCATTCAAAACCGTAGTATTTAAAATAAAAATCGGGCTGAATGTAAAACTTTTCCACCCAGCCTTTGGTGTAGTAACGCCACACATCCCACAATACAATAATGCCGAATCCGATGCGAAAAACGGTGATCGAACCAGCGTCAATGGGGGTGAATAGGGTTTGTTTGAGTTTTTGAATTTGAGTCATGACATGATGATTTTTTTTAAGAAATATAAAAACCATATGCAAAATCAATAGCCACGATCATGAATCATGTGTGACAAACGCATAAGCAAGAATGTACGTCATCGCTTGCTGGGCGACGGTACGTGAATTTCTACCTGTTTTTGTTATTC
>JASFLF010000391.1:0-4537 GCA_050118235.1 Gammaproteobacteria bacterium
TGGCCCTACGGGAAGCCACTCAAAGCACGATTGCCACGTCGCCTAAAGCGCCTACTGTTGGTGCAGACCTTGGAAAGGTAGCCGACATTCCCTGCGCTCTGCGCTCTGCGCTCTGCGCCTCGCACTCGCGCTTTGAGCGGCTTTCTAAATGCACGTTTTATATGAAACACTACACTAGATCGTAGTACAATTCGTTATTTGGTCTTATAAGAACGCGTTATATCTATTTAAAACTCGACTCGATGATGATCAAAATCAACCCCTTAACCAACAAAATCATAGGATTATGCGCACTTATTGGCGTGGGGTTATTCAGTAGCAGCGAGCTATCAGCAACTGAAGCTGCTGATAGCGGCGAAGATAGTAAACCCGCCCAAACCTCTGGCACCAAAGATCCCTGGAATGACTTTGTGCCTCCGCCGGACAATAAATTCGACTGGATTCAATTGACCTCGGGTGAGTGGTTAAAAGGCGAGTTATTGGTGTATTACAATTACTCCGTTGAATTTGATAGTGATGAGATGGACTTGCAAAAGTTTGACTGGGAAGATGTGAGACAAATTCGAACCGCGGGAATGCAGAGTCTGCTAATAGAACCTGAGGATGGCAAAGGTCAGCCAGTGACCGTAATTGGTAAACTGCATCTCATCGATGACAAGGTCAAATTAACCGCCGGAAATGAGACGGTCGAATTCCATCGAGACAATGTTATTTCCATCGCCAAAGGTTCGACCAAAGAAGCGGATCTTTGGACAGGTAAGATATCGTTAGGCATCAATGCCAGAAGCGGCAACTCAGATCTGGTCGATTCGAGTTTCATTGCTTATGCAAAGCGAAGGGCCGCGAAATCCCGATTCCTCATGGATTATATAGAAAACTACAGCAAAGCCGAAAGCGTGGAAACATCCAACAACCATCGGCTCAGCGGCTACGTGGATATTTTTAAAACCACCAGATTTTTCTGGAGACCCGTTTTTATAGAATATCATCGTGATGCATTTAAAAACATTAAGCATCAAGTCACTGCGCATACCGCTTTTAGCCTTCATCCATTCGCCGAAAACTGAATGGGAAGTGTCCGGCGGTGGGGGATTTTCATATAAACAATTTTTCTCGGTGGAAGTGGGAGAGCAGATTGAAAACACAACGCCTGGCCTGGGCATCGGCGCCAAATACGATACGGAAGTCACCGATTGACTGGATTATCTTTTCGATTTCAATTTTCAAATCGTAAACGAAAGCGTTGGGGCCTATTTACACCACCTGATTACTACGTTGGAATCTGATTTGATCAGCGATTTGGATCTGGATGTTACGTTTGTATGGGATCGGGTGGGGAACCCGGAACCCGCCGCCGATGGCACTGTACGGAAAAAAGACGACTATCAATTGATCGTTGGAATCAGTTATGAATTTTAATGAGCTCAACAGGAACTAATCAGCAGTGTTACCGTCTTCCTGCGCTGGCTCATTTTTCACTCCCAATAATGTTGATAATCCTTTACTAAATACCGACCCAACATCCTGGACAACCCTACCCGCGCCTTTTAGGGTACGAAGTCCAACACTTTCCTTTGAGGGTGCCACCATGTTGACACACGGGTTTTTGTCGCTGGATCTTAGCTCATCATAAGCAACAAAAATCGCGGTTGTGGGAATAAACCAAAGTGTTGCAATGTCAGCGGCTTTGGACAATGCCGAGGTCGCTTCCGGGGTAATTTTCGGCTTGGAGATGGGACCTTGAATATCCACCGGCACTTCGATGTTCAGCGGAATACCTTTGCCCACGGGCGATGCTTTTACGTTGAGGGTCTCACTGGCAAAATCCACCCAGCCTTCGGCCACCAGCGTTGAGTGCTGCGTATCTAACAATACCACCTCTGTCACCCCTTTACCCTTAGTGAACTGCAAACCGCAAATTCCACAATTAACCTTGGTGGTTTTCACTTTGGTCGCGGTTAACATACCCAACATGGCATGCAATCCACCCGTATATACGTTCAATAACGCCGAATCGATACTGCCTTTATCCATTAATATACGCACATATCCATTCATGCCGGCTGCCAATTCAGCCACGCTGTTGCCAGCCGCCGTTAATGAAACATCGGCGCTGAAGTTACCTTTTACTAATCCTTCCGCCGCGGTATTGCGCGCAAACTCCAACATATTCAATGTAGGCACGTCCAGTTTCAAGAATATTCGAGGTGGCTCCGAGTTTGTGTCGACGTTTACTTCAGTGGTTATTGCACCATTCGGCGTTTCCAACCGATTGACTCTCAACTGGAGTACGCCATCTTTGAGATCAATTCCGGCGTCCAGTTTGGTCGCTTTTACCCGTCGTAACTGTAGATTTTTCCCGTTTATTTCGCCTTTTATCGTTGCCGACTTGAGAAGATAAAAAGGCAACTTTTCAGAGGAAAACAGCTTTTCGGCTTTCTTCTGACCCGTGCCCGGTTCTGTTTTAGCCGTAGACCACTTTGACATATCCAAGCCATCAACATCCAGGTCAAACTCTACCGCCATTGGCTGCTGCCGAAAATTCACGGTTGTCGATCCTGAAATTTTGCCCTTACCAACAACGCCGTCCAACCGCGACGCGACAATATTGGAGTAATTACCTGTTATCTCCGTAAGCAATCGTACTTTACCAATCCTATTGACTAATTCATTTTGATCGAAACTCGGGGCCAATGCTTGTTCATTATCAATTGAGACTCGCACGTTCATACCATCACCACTCACCAGATCGTCGATCTGTCCTTGCGCTTGCGCGAGATAACCTTTTACGGTTGTACTGTATTTCAGTTCCATGGGTGCGCCACCCCGCCACCAGGTGCTCGGTGCGCTTACGCTACCGAATCCTTGCGAGGTGGTTTCTCCGATCCTGGCGTTGACTCGCACCGAAATCGGCGCTGTCCGTACATCCGCCTGCAGCTCTCTAACCAAGCGTATGGCGACGGTTTGCGATAAGCGCTTGTGTTGGTAATTCAGGGTCACATCGCCGGCAACTGAATCCAACCACTGATGCAACGAGCTACCACGTGCCTGCACAGCAACTTCACCACCCGCCACAGCCTCCCAGAAGGATTGAGCTTCATCATCATATTCGAATTGCTCCAAATCAAGATTCTTACCGGTTAAATGCGCCTTGATGACAGGCTCTTTGGATTTGGTCTCCAGCACAAGATCCGAACTGATATTACCCATGGGACTTTGCACATTTAATTGCGGCACCGAGAACGTACCATTTTCCACCAGCAATCGGGTGCTGAATTTTGAAACCGAAATACGGGAAAAATTTATGCTACTGTTATTATCGGCCCGTAATTTGATATCCATATCAAATTCGTGCAAGGCAGAGAACGACATCGATTTATCCAAAACGGACTCTTCGCTTTTGGCTCTGTCACGACTTTTTACTTTATGAGCGGATTTGATTTCGTTTTGCATTCCCGCCAAGTCAAACTTATTGACGACTAAATCGCCACCGATATGCAAGGGCTTCTTCTTGAAATCCAATTGCACAATTCCGGACACAGTGGCGCTGTTACTTTTTGCACGGATTTCTTCAAATTTCAACAGTGAATAGTCTCCACGAAGCACCGCCCGCACTTGGGTTTTTCTAAGATCGGGCAAGCCGATCCTGATGCGTTGGTTTACCTTGGCGAGATCTTCGGTGCGCGCGTCAAACGCGATATCGAATCCTTTTGCCCGGAATAGTTGAGCGATAGTGCCTTTGGCTTTAGTATCCACATTTAGAAAAGTCAGGTGTGCCGTTGCCGGATAAGGCGCATCGTCTATCAATGCCATTGGCCCGCCAATGTCTCCGGTAATCTTGTAAGGCACTTCTTGCAATTCACCGTTGATGGCAATATCGAAAGGTGCGTTACTGTCTTTGGGATCAACTCGCTTTAAAGTAATCTTAGTATCGTGTTTGTGTTCTTTGTTGACATAATGCACAGTGGCGTTTCCTTGCAAATTGGCATACATTTCCATCCACGACTTTCCTTGAGTGTGTATATTACCTTGTAAAGCGCCAATGCCTTGATAAGTGCTTTCCATTTTATAAAATTTCCCTAATGCCAAACCCTTGGCATCAATGTCCAGCTTGGCGACATTCACTCCCTGCTCGCTCGCAAAACTGAATTGGCCGTTAGCTTGACCTAGTTCGCTTTTTACGGCAAAAGGCGCGACAGACAAGCGGCCGTCTTTGACGCTGAGTTGCGCGATAAATTGATCGACCATCCATTGCCTGAATCCCACTGAAGAAACAGACAAATTGATCGAAGAATCAAATCGTTTTAAAAAGCTCAAATCCAGCTCGCTACTCTCGGACTTCGATTGGGTTGGTTGCGGAGCTACCTCAGATTCTTTCTCCGGTATAGACTGAATCGCATCAATAACATCTTCCGTATGTATATCATTAATTTTCAACTGCGCCGTGACTACTGGTTTTTCAGCATTCATGTCAATATTGATGTTGCCCTTTGCTGCCGCACGGCCTGCTTGCACCGACAAGTGCGATATCGAGAGA
>JASFLF010000392.1:0-4515 GCA_050118235.1 Gammaproteobacteria bacterium
TTTCGTCAACGGACAACCACATCTTGGTTTCCAATTGCTGCGAGCGGTGCATATAGTCCTCTATCGCTAGTGATAAGTCTCCCACGCTGACGTCCACAATACCTTGATAGCGCCTGCCTTGCCTGGGCTCTATGGTAATGGCTAACGAGCCTTTGCCTACCAATTGTTGCAGAGCGCCGCCGGATACGTCCTCATGCCAGTTGGCAATGGCGCGCAGAGTTCTTTGACTGGAGCATTCGGCTACCGCCAGAGTCAGCGGTCCGCTGCCTTGGATTTGCATGATCAGAGAGCCGTCGAATTTCAGCATGGCGGACAACAACGCCGAGGCGGCCATCATTTCACCCAACAGGTTTTTTACAGGCTCTGGGTAAGCATGCCTTTGCAAGACTTCCTGCCAAGTGGCGTTTAAACGCACCAATTCACCGCGAATGGCGGCGTGCTCAAATAAAAATCGTTGCAGTGAGTCTTTGCTGGACACGGGTGGAGATCCTTTATTGAGTGCTCAGTGATATTGGATCGAATTCGGTACAGTTACGGCCGTCCCCAAGGCAGACGGATTATTGAATTCACCACGAAGTACACGAAGAGCACGAAGGTGAAAAAGAATCAAAATCTTCGTGCCCTTCGTGCCTTCGTGGTTAATATTAATGTTGGTTTCACCGATCAGCCGGCCAGCTTCTGCTTCAATAACTGATTAACCTGCTGTGGATTGGCTTTGCCTTTGCTGGCTTTCATGACTTGACCGACGAAGAAACCGAACACTTTTTCTTTACCGCTGCGGTATTGGTCCACTTGCTCGGGGTTGGCGGCGATGATGTCGTCGATGATTTTTTCAACGGCGCCGGTGTCGGAGATGGGTTTTAAGTCTTTGGCTTCGATGATTTGGTCGGCCTCACCTTCGCCGTTCCACATGGCTTCGAAAACAATTTTGGCGGTTTTACTGGTCAGCGTGCCGTCTTTGATGCGATTGATCATGCCGGCGAGCATGTCCGCGGTGACGGGGCTGTCTTTGATTTCCTGGCCGCTTTTGTTTAGCGCGCCGGTTAAGTCGCCCATGACCCAGTTGGCCGCCGCTTTGGGCTCGCCGGTGGCTTTGGCCACGGTATCAAAATATTCGGCCATATCACGGTTGGCCACCATGACGCTGGCGTCATAGGCATTCAAGCCATAGTCTTGTGTGAAGCGATGAATTTTTTCATCGGGCAGTTCCGGCAGGGTTTGTTTGACACTGGTGATAAAGTCTTCTTCGATCACCACCGGCAATAAATCCGGATCGGGGAAATACCGGTAATCGTTGGCCTCTTCTTTGGTGCGCATGGAACGGGTTTCGTTTTTATCGGGATCGTAAAGACGGGTTTCCTGCACCACTTCGCCGCCGCCTTCAATGATATCGATCTGGCGTTCGATTTCCACGTTGATGGCCCGCTCCACAAAGCGGAATGAGTTGATGTTTTTCAACTCGGCTCGGGTACCGAATTCTTTTTGACCTTTGGGCCGAATGGAGACGTTGGCATCACAACGAAAAGAGCCTTCCTGCATATTGCCGTCGCAGATTTCCAAATACTGCACCAGAGCGTGCATTTTTTTCATGTAGGCCACGGCTTCTTTAGCCGAACGCATGTCGGGTTCGGACACCACTTCCAACAACGGCGTTCCGGCGCGGTTGAGATCGATACCGGTAAGGCCGTGAAAATCCTCGTGCAGCGATTTGCCGGCGTCTTCTTCCAAGTGGGCGCGGGTGATGCCGATTTTTTTGACGCTGCCGTCTTCCAGTTCAATTTCCAGATGGCCGTGTTCCACAATGGGCAATTCGTATTGGCTGATCTGGTAGCCTTTGGGCAAATCCGGATAGAAGTAGTTTTTGCGCGCGAATATAGACCGTTTGGAAATTTTGCCGCCCACGGCCAGGCCGAATTTCACCGCCATGCGCACAACTTCTTTGTTCAACACCGGCAATACGCCCGGCAACCCCAAGTCCACGGCGCAAGCCTGGGTGTTGGGCGGCGCTCCATAGGCGATGGAAGCACCGGAAAAAATTTTACTTTTTGTTAACAGCTGAACGTGAATTTCCAAACCGATGACAGGTTCCCACTCCATAACCATTCCTTATGCAAATTCTTGAGGTATTTGTTTGTGCCACTGAGTGACTTGTTGGTATTGATGCGCCACATTAAGGAGCCGTTGTTCATCGAAATAATTGCCGACGATTTGCAGCCCCACGGGCAAGCCATTCACAAAGCCGGCGGGGATGGACATGCCCGGCAAGCCGGCCAGATTGACCGCGATGGTGTTGATATCGGATAAATACATGGTGACCGGATCGTCGGTTTTCTCGCCCAATTTAAACGCCACCGTGGGCGCCGTGGCGCTCATGATTACATCGACTTGCTCGAAGGCCTTGTGGAAATCGTCGCTGATCAGACGCCGCAGTTGCTGGGCTTTTAAATAATAAGCATCGTAATAACCGGCGGATAACGCATAAGTACCGATCATGATGCGGCGCTTGACCTCGGCTCCGAAACCTTCGCCGCGGTTGCGTTCGTAAAAATCCTGCAAGTCCTTGGGGGCCTGACAGCGATAACCGAATCGTACTCCGTCAAATCGCGACAGATTGGATGAACACTCCGCCGGCGCCACTACATAATACGCCGGTACCGACAAGGCGAAATTGGGCAGGGAAATCTCGATCACTTCGGCGCCCAATTCCTGATATTGTTTAATGGCGGTATCGATCACTTTGGTCACTTCGCTGTCCATGCCTTCGCCGAAATATTCTTTGGGCAACCCGATCTTCAAGCCTTTGATGGAATCATTAAGGGTTTGTGTATAATCCGGCACGGCTTTTTCCACACTGGTGGAATCGCGCGCATCGAAGCCCGCCATCACGTTTAACAGCATCGCCGCGTCTTCGGCGGTTTGGGTCATGGGACCGGCCTGATCCAGGCTGGAGGCGAATGCGATCATGCCGTAACGGGACACTCGGCCGTAGGTGGGCTTTAGGCCGGTAATACCGCACAAAGCCGCTGGCTGGCGAATGGAACCGCCGGTATCGGTGCCGGTGGCCACCGGTGCCAGGCGCGCCGCCACCGAGGCGGCCGAACCGCCGGAGGAACCTCCAGGCACGGTGTCCAGATTCCAGGGGTTGTGTACCGGTCCGTAAAAACTGGTTTCGTTGGATGAACCCATGGCGAATTCATCCATATTGGCTTTGCCCAGCATGACCATGCCGGCGGCTTTGCACTTAGCCACCACGGTCGCGTCATACGGAGCGATAAAGTTATCCAGCATTTTGGATCCGCAGGTGGTTTTGACCCCGTCGGTGCAAAAGATGTCTTTGTGGATCATGGGCAAGCCGGTCATGGGGCCGGCGTTACCGGCTTGGCGCTGCTCATCGGCCTGGCGGGCTTGTGCTAAGGCCTGCTCCTCTGTTACCGTGAGCACCGCGTTTAAGTTGCCGTCTAGGGATTGAATACGCTGCAGAAAGTGCTTAGTCAGTTCTTCGCTGCTGACATCGCCTTGTTGCAATGCCGCAGAAAGTTCCGCAAGGGTTTTGTTATGCATGGACTGTCCGTCGGTTGTTTTAGTTTTAGAGGTGCTAAGGTTAGTGACGCCTGGCCTACTGAAAATTGATCAATAGTTAACCATTTTTAGCCGCGCACTTTTATTCGATCACTTTAGGCACTAAATATAGCCCGTTTTCCGTAGCGGGCGCGATGGATTGGAAATGCTCTCTTTGATCGGTTTCGGTAACTTCATCCGGTCTTAAGCGCTGCACGGCATCCAATGGGTGTGCCATAGGCTCAACATTGGTAGTATCCACTTGGTTCATTTGCTCTACTAACGCCAGAATGTTGGATAAATTCTTTTCATACTCTGGTATATCCCTTGCATCTATAGCAAGGCGTGCTAAATGGGCTATATTTACAACGTCTTCTTTGCTTAGGGCCATAAGTTTTCATCCGTGCAGTACAATTAATAATCGCTTTTGGAAAAAAGTGTGAACTTATCATAAATGGCAGCTTGCCCAAAGCCCTAAGCGTTGTTAAATTAGCGCAAACTTAACCTTTGTCCAATTAATTATAAAGAGAACAGCATCTTGGGTATTTTTTCTAATTTACGTGGAGCTTTTTCCAACGATTTGTCCATAGACCTTGGCACCGCCAACACTCTTATATATGTAAAAGGTCAGGGCATCGTTTTAGATGAACCGTCTGTGGTTGCTATTCGATTGGAGCGTGGCTCCAGCAATCCGAAAAATATTGCCGCCGTGGGCATTGAAGCGAAGCGCATGTTGGGGCGCACGCCTGGTAACATCCAAGCGATTCGCCCATTAAAAGACGGCGTCATTGCCGACTTTACGGTGACTGAAAAAATGCTCCAGCATTTTATCCATAAAGTGCACCGTGATAAATTCAAATTCCTGCATCCCAGCCCGCGAGTGTTGATCTGTGTGCCTTGCGGTTCGACGCAAGTGGAACGCCGCGCCATTAAAGAGTCCGCAGCAGGGGCTGGCGC
>JASFLF010000393.1:0-4501 GCA_050118235.1 Gammaproteobacteria bacterium
TAAAAGCGAACCTGAGTAACAGTACCGCAACAAAGGACTGACTGTCACGGCGAATAAAAAACTCGGCAATAAAAATGGAACTGAAACACAGCACCAGCGCGATAATGATAAGAGCTTGATGGCCAGGAAAAGCAAGATTTAACTTGTGGTATAAATAGTAGTGCATGCCTCCATAAAGCGCGATTATTATTGTCAGAACAATAGCAAAATAACTCAAGTGCATGTGTTGTCCTTTATTTTGCATCAGTTTGTAATGTCCACTTATCACCAAGTAAGTCCAACACATTGCCAACGGGGTACGATGAGCACTTGACGGAATTGTCTTTTTGCCGTGATTTTTTTCTTCATGTTGATATAAAGTCTAACACATCAAAGGCAATTTGCATTTTGAAGGTTACTCGCTACAATAATTTATCTCTAATAAAATATTCTCGGCAATGCCTTTGGCGGTGGGAGGCTGGTGAGGAAAGCAAACTGTTTTACACACCGCTTTTTAGTTAAAAATTCGTACTCGTCATGGTTATCTTAATAAGATTACTTGAGTTGATACGATCACGGTACAGAAAAAATCTCAAATACAGAATATTAGGAAGGTGTGCACTAGTGACGATGGATGACTACAACGATCTGCCAGATATTCGTGATGGACTCACCAGAAAAGAACGAATAATATTACATTGCATTCACACAATACAAAATGAGTTGGGTGGCCGTAATGTACCCACGGCCATGCTTTATGGAAGAGTGCTTGAATACGTGGATATTAGTGTCGATGAATTGCAATTAATACTGCAAAAGCTAACCAATTCAAATTTTAATGGACATTAAGGACAGTTATCGTAGTTATATCACATTTCAAGAAAGAAAAAACGGCTTTGTGTTACAAGACTCCGCGCAAGTATTGTAAAGGTAGGGCGATATGAAAATTGACATCAAAAAATTCCGTGTGCCAGTGAAGGGAAAAGTTAAGCTCGACGAATGGTCAACCCAGGTGGAGCCGTTCTATCAATCGAAGAAGGAATATAAGAAGCTACGCAAAGCACAGATTGATGAACTCATTGAGCAGCAACAACTTCATTATGCATTCGATCGCTATTCGTTATTGCTCATTTTTCAGGCCATGGACGCTGCGGGGAAGGATGGCGCCATTAAGCACGTGATGTCGGGTGTCAATCCTCAAGGTTGTCAGGTGTTCAGCTTCAAACACCCGAGCGCAACCGAACTGGATCACGATTTTCTCTGGCGTACTACACAGTGTTTACCGGAACGTGGGCGTATAGGTATTTTTAATCGATCTTATTATGAGGAAGTATTGATAGTGCGGGTACACCCAGAGATATTAAATAGCCAGAAGCTGCCGGGTGATCTGATTGATACTGACACGATCTGGAAAGAGCGCTATCGCTCTATAGTAGATCTGGAAAGCCATCTTCATCGCAACGGCACACGCGTCATCAAGTTTTTTTTGCATCTGTCAGAAGAAGAGCAACGCAAGCGTTTTCTCGCTCGCATAGATAACCCAGATAAAAACTGGAAATTCAGCTTTTCTGATATTGACGAAAGAAAATGCTGGCCGCAGTACATGCATGCGTACGAAGAGTGTTTGAGCGCAACGAGCACAAAAACGGCGCCCTGGTATGTTGTCCCCGCCGATGATAAGAAAAATGCGCGGTTAATGATAGCCAAAATTATTCTTGAGACGTTTAAATCACTTAAAATGCATTACCCGGTTACCGATGCGAAACGACGCGAGGAATTGCTGGCTATCCGTAAGCAGTTGCTGAAAGAACAATAACAATAAAAGATCCAAGGCGTTACAATGAGTTGCCACTGTTTGAAGACGGTCGGAGCGGATCTGTGGGTCGCAACCTGTGGGGTTTCATCGAGCATTACTGAAAGACGCTCCCCACCACAGGTTCGCTAGTGAGAAACGCCGGTTATCCGCATACGACGCCGATCTTTTCCGGCGGTGAAGAAATTTTCAGTGCACTGAGCGAGCCACCGTCCACGTAATCGCTATGCAGGGGGAATATACCGGGTATGTGCTCATCGTCCAAGCTGGAGTTGGACCAATGACCGAAAATAATATTCTGGTTTGCCATGGCTCGATTGGCCATACGGTACCATGGCACATAACCTTCCGGTTGCGTTCCAAACGGACCTTTAGCACTGAAATCAAGACGCCCGATTTCATTACAAAAGCGCATACGGGTAAACGCATTGACGATGAAGCGTACTCGCTTCCAACCGCGATGTTTTGCATGCCAACGGGTAGGGTCGTCGGCAAATACGTTCTCAAGAAAGGTTTTGTGGTTGCCCATCGACAAAGACGTTTCCGCTTCTAGTGCCAATGTCTGTGCTTGACTCAAACTCCACTCGGCGGGAATACCGGCATGGACCAAAGTATAATTCAACTCTCGATGTAAGAAAGGGCGTTGGCGCAACCACTTTAGCAAGGCGTTGCGATCAGGAGCAGTCAGAATCTCATCAAATACATCCTCCGCACCTTTGGGCTCCACGCCTTCTGCAATGGCAAGTAAACGCAATTCCTGTTGTCCCAAAACAGTGACTGCCTGCTTATCCAGATCTTTGACAAAACGAAGTATCGCCAGGGAATCGGGGCCGGTGTTAACCAAGTTTCCGGTAAACCATAATGTATCTGTTTCTTTGGTAAATTGGATGTTGTCAAGCAGCTGCAAAAGCGCTTTAAAATTACCGCGTACATCGCCAATGGCATAAGTCGTCATGGAAACTCAACCCGCTAGATTCTGTAATTTGCTAATCAAAGCAAACCATGTACCACTTTGTAATCTATTGTTTTTTGGTGTTTTATGTTGACAATCATGTAGCAGTTTGTGGGGTTTCTTACACTCATTGTATTAAAGATGAGTTTAGCCAGCGCCGCCGGCAGCCCGTTCGAGGTCAGGTGCACCATCGTGCAGCACAACGCGATTTCGTCCTTGCGCTTTGGCTTGGTAGAGTGCTGCGTCGGCCAAGCTGATCATTGCCTTGGCGTTGGCACCGACGGCCGGTACTTGCGACACCGCGCCGATACTGACTGTGATGTATGGTTCGGCCAGCCCTTCGCTGTGAGCAAGGCGCTGTTCTGCAACGGCTGAGCGAATATTTTCGGCGATCAGCGCCGCTATGCGGGCATCTGCTCCCGGCACGACAGCCACGAATTCCTCACCACCATAGCGAGCGACGAAGTCGCCGACGCGCCGCAGCTGCAATTGTATCACCTCGGCTACGGTACGCAGGGTAGCATCACCCGCAGGGTGACCATAGGTATCATTGTAACTCTTGAAGGAGTCGACATCGATCATCATGAGCGCGATGGTCTCCTGGCGGCGTTGCGCCCGGCGCCATTCCTTTTCGTATTCGCTCTCGAAATAACGTCTATTGGGGATTCCGGTCAGTGCATCTTCGGTGGTGAGTTTTTCTAATTGTTTGGCGTAGCTGTTGAGTGTTTGCGTTCTTTCGGCCACTATTTCTTCTAGCCGTTCCTGATAGCGGGCCAGTTCCTGTTCGTTGTGCTTGCGCGCTGTTATGTCGAATAAATGTCCCTTCAATAAAATGCGACCAGCATTATTTTGTACGAGACGGGTACTTAACAACACCCACCGCCAATCGCCGTCGCGGTGTTGAAGCCGCAGTTCCACTTCTTGGGCCTGATTTACGGCCTCGGTTGAGGTCAGCAGTTGCATGAGCTTGTCGTGATCTTCAACGTGTGCGCTACTGGCGAACAAACCGACGGTTTGCAGCCAGGTGTGCTGCGGGTAGCCCAGCAACGAATCCACTTGTGGTCCAATGTAGATGAAGCACTGCGATTGTGGATCATATTCCCACGGAATGGCGTCCACGCTTTCAAGAAGTTCGCGATATCGTTCGCTCTGTTCTTGCAACTCGTTGCGCTGCGCCACCACCTCATGGCTGGCGCGTACTTGTTTGACCATGTTGGCGACGGCCTTGTCATGTGCGATACGCACAAATGACGCAACGCCGTTGGAGGTCAGCGCGGCGCCGAGTAAAACCAATGAGAATGACATTGGATCACGCACCGCGCCAGCAAATGCGCCGCCATCCACTAAAAACAAGATCCAAACACACGCTATTGCGAGAGTAGTGGCAACAAAGGAGGTAACACCGCTAAAGCGGATGGTGGAAAAAAACACGAACAGAAAAAACAGTAGTTTGTAACCGCTACTATAGCCTCCGCTTGAATGGCACAAGGCAAATATCAATGCGGAATCAATGGTGACGCCAAATAGCCATGGGTGAGCGCCGGGCGCAGAGGCAAAGTACGCGGCGAAATGGCCAAGATTAATCAGCAGCGCCGCACAAAGCACAGCCAGAAACACACCGCGATTGGTAATGTCCGGCCAAAATACCATTGCCAGCAACGGTAGCAGAATTAAATTGAAAGCGCGAAAGTATAGTACACCGTGACCGAGCGCCGCGGTTTTGAAGTATTGGTTTTCTTGAGCTATATACTCGGCTT
>JASFLF010000394.1:0-4489 GCA_050118235.1 Gammaproteobacteria bacterium
CACAAAGATATGGGCGGTGATTTCTACGCCCGGATCCCCGTTTACTGATCCAAGCGTTACCCCATGGACTCTACCTAAATGAGTTCCGCATAGCGTGGTTCCGCACGTTTTACAGAAAGCGAGTCCCCACCCTTCTTGCGATGTGTAGCACTGAAGGTTGTTCTCTCCTGCCACCCACGTGAACGACCCTGGATCAGAAAGCTCAGCGTATGCTGACGACGCACCGCTAAAGGCTTTGCGACAACGCGAGCAATGGCAAGCCCGAGCATTCGTAAGTTCGCCGTCGATTTTGTAGCGTATCGCCCCACAGAAGCATTCGCCTTCAATCATTGCTACCGTCCTCGTTTCTTAGTGCCCAACAGTTATATTAACGAGACCCCGTGTCTCGTTATACGTTTTGTATGCGTCAGTGTTCAGTGCAATCTTAACTTCCATATTAAAAGTATTCCTATGATACGATTTGTCGCTCACTTGTATGGATTGTTTTTTGCCGGGCGTCCGCGCTTTGCTAGAACGACCCGGTCGTAGAATTCCGCTCTTTGGGCATCTGTTAAAGTTTGTGAATCCAAAAAATGTTTTGGAGTTCCGCTCTTTTTGTAGGCCTTAGTTGCCAACTCTAAGAGTCGTTGATCACTAAGAGGATCAATTTCCACGGCGGTTTTTGCTTTAGATTTGATCTTCCGTTTATTTTCAAGCTTTCTCTCTATCCGTCTAAAAAGCTCAAGAACAAATGCATCTCGACGCTGTCCTTTGCATTCACCGTAGGCTCTAGGTTCCGTGAACCCTTCGAAATCGAACCTAAATATTTGCTTTTCTTGGAGTCCCTTAAGATCATGTAAGATGAAATCTACCGGCTGTAGCATAACGGGAACCGAAGGTTTTGCGCCAGAAACAAACAATGTTAATTCCTTTTTAGTAATGTAGTTCGATGCGAGAAAAGCCGGGGAAATCAAAAGAAGCCCCATATCACACTCGGCTATGGCTTTAGTTACCTGTTCATCCCAGTCTTCTCCAACAATCAAGTCCGTATCTTTCCATCGGGAGTATTTATAAGTCTTGGACGGAGCCAAAACGTCACCTAACCTGTCAAGGAAATCATTTGCTAGGGCTTTATTTTTGTGTGCATATGACACAAAATAACTTATTTTTTGTTGCAATGATCACTCCTTAAATAGTCGTATGAGTACCTAACCCCCGCTCAGGGCTTGGAAAATGTAAACAGTCTCGTCACTTTTAACACGATCAGAGAGAGTTTTTCTATCGATCACTAGGGTGTCATTTATACAGAGATTTACATGCCGACGCAGCGCCCCATGTTCGTCGAGCACGTAATCGGTGAAGCCTGGGGCAATCTCGTTGATCGCTTTTAAAATCTCGGCGACTGAGCCGGCCGGCACCGTAATCGTTCGGTTCTCCAACTGCGGAAAGAACCGATAAAGATGTTGTGTCATTTCAACGGTAGGCATGATATTCAGCCAAATCGAACTGAATAAATCGGTGGCAAATTGTTACCGAGGCATTGCCATGTTTCACCGCGGTCTTCTGATATGTAAACATTCCCAGTCGTACTGCCAAAACATAAACAGTCACCCGATACATCCAGGCTATGCCTCAGGACAATGTCGTACGCGTTTTCCTGCGGCAGACCGTTGCGAAAAGATTGCCAGGACTGACCACCATCGGTGGTCCGAGCTACGGATAGGCCACCGTCAATCGCCATACGCTCTGAATCCGCTCGCGCCGGTACGACCCATGCGATACGTCCATCATTCGCATCAACGGCGATCGGGAAACCAAAGTGCACACCTACATCCGGCATACTGACCTTTCGCCAGTTCTGCGCACCATCATCACTGTAAAATACGCCGCAGTGGTTTTGTTGCCACAGATGGTCCGGCTGGCCAGGGCAGCTAGTGACGAAATGCGGATCGTGCCCCCAGTCTGCTTGAGGGTTTGGCAGATAGTCCATCAACATACCGCGATTACGCCCCTCCCAGGTCTGGCCGCCATCTGTGGATTCGATCACACCGGCTGACGATACTGCAACATACATATGATCCGGATCACGTGGATCAACAATGATGGAATGGATGCCGGGTTCGAACACGCCATAATCAACACTCGCCGGCGTGCCGCCCCAACGGTTTTCACTCGTTGCATCGCCGGCAAACAAATCGCCACCACGACTATCATGGTTCCAAAGTGGCCGATTGAGTTCCCAGCTATCACCGCCATCATCGCTGACAAATAAACCGCCGGGGATAGTGCCGGCATATAACCTGCCAGGTTGATTAGCCTTGCCAAACGCAATATTCCAGATCTTATACACAGTTGCGTCGGAGTACTCAGGCTGAGCCGCCGGTGACGCCGGATCGAAATCCGGGGTAGGTAGATATTTGGTAATATAGCGTGCACCCTTAGGGTACTTCACGGACATCACATCCTCCCAGGTCTCACCCCCGTCACGAGAACGTGACAACTTAGGCCCCCAGTGACCATGGTCCAGGGATGCCCATAACGTACCATCACGCGGGTCACGTGCCGTGTAACAAACCGGAATGCCCGCATGCGTGATTAGGCGAGGACGCCAGTTAGCATTTATACGATCGAATATTACGGTGCCCTTGCGAGTACCTAGTAGAATCATGTTAGACATTAATTTGTCCTCATATACTTACATCGATTCATTTACCAACTGCGACGATAAGGGGCGCCAGGACGGCGCTATTTGCCGTTAAGCCTGTGTGTAGCCGGAGCCGCATCGAGGCGGAGGTCTGAGTGACCATAGGGCGCGAACACAAGGCGCTTGATATGCATTTCTTTTTTCACTCAAACACTACTTCTATAATTTTAAGGTTAAGGTCTTCCTGGTTCTGCAATTCTGTTGGCCGTTTCGTTCCTGTCTCATTACATACTAATGTTTTCAAATTCGTCTTTTGTGATAAGACCTTTTATGGAGCACGCGCAACTATCCCGTACTATCAATAGCGCTTTGATTCTATCTATGAGCATCGGAAATCGAGGGCACCCACCTAAATGCCTTTAAACCTGAATATTCACCTTGGGTAATCGCTCTGTCAAGTAGTAAGTTTCGTTAAAATTTTCAAACAAGTGAGGTTAGGATTACCCGTGCACGCCGAGAATTGATTTCACTGGAATCAACACCTTAGTACCACCGCGTTAGCCGATGTGTACCCAAAGCACTTCGTGGAGCAGGCTCCGCGGCGGGTTTTTCTCTGTGGCGAGGACCGTTACTCTCAGCAGACACCACTATAGAAGGCAATGGATCGTGGATCGCTTGAAACAACCCGCCGATGTGTATGCTATAAATATTGCGGCATATTGAGTGATGTTCAATCAGATTGCCACATTGTAGTACGTATTGATCGAAACCAGGCTTTGCAATAGTCCGGCGAGGAAGTGGTGGGCCGCTGGTGTAAGTTGTTTAATGGCGATGTGATTGTCAATCGTTGGCGATCCGGTGAGTTGCTGAACAAGGCGGTAGAGATCGTTGCCAAATCGGTGATAGAAGAATGGCGACAAAGACTGTTTGATTTAAGATGTTTTATGGTCGTTCCTCGGTCGGGCATGCTGCTTTGGCCAATCTGGCGCCCACGGGATTTGGCGCAACACTACTCATGCAAGGTTGGAGGAGGTAGGGCTTGACGAGGATTTTTACCATAAAAATTGCCTATAAAGTCACACTGTAGGGGTTGGTCATTTTGCCAATTCCTATGTCAAGTCAGTGAACAAATTTTGAAAACGTTTTTTTCTCTCTGGCGAACTTAGCCTTGATTCCCTTATAAAATGTGAGAGAATGGTAATGATCTCATTGCTTCATTGACAATGTGTATATCTTGCTTCAGGGGAGGTTCATGCTGACCCCTTTAATGTAGTATTTCATTAGAAAAGGAGTGTTTATATGGCAACACCTATATCTCCGATTTCTGTGGGCGTGTTGTTGACCTGCGGAGCTTCACTTCCAGTCGCAGCGTTTCTCGCGGCTTTACCAACGGACAAGGGGAGGCCAAAGACATTAAATGTTCTTGGTGCCTTATTGGCCTTGCTTGCAATCTCAGTTGTAGCCTTTGTGATGTATCAATATCGTTGATGACAAACGGGCGGTAAAAATCGCAGCATTTTAGGCAAAAGCTGGAAATGCTGCTTAGCGCATACAGTATGAGCGCTGACGAATATCAAGCGCTGCTGTCAATCAAATTTAATTTTATTGTAAACGATTGGTTCAGGCCTCTATATCGGAGCTTGGCTGACGCCATTCTCAAAGCAAGGATGCGCAGTGACACCTGACTCATCTCTAAGCTCCATCTCTAAGCTCCAACGCGTGCGCTTGTAGCAGCCGCTGAACTGCGTGATTCCCAATCTTATGCTGCAAGTGCAAGACCATCGTCACCCTAGGGCTGTGCCCGACGCCCACTCGGCCGGGTATCGTCGAATAGGCGGTTGTCGTTTGGTGAGATGCCTGTGGTCT
>JASFLF010000395.1:0-4488 GCA_050118235.1 Gammaproteobacteria bacterium
GTTTCCAGTTTTATACGGGATTGTTAAGCAACTTAACAGTTAAAGGGGCTGCAATGAGTTGCTTTACAATATATTACTGCGCTTTATATCCAAATAACGATTAACAACCGCAATGGGAAGCTGCTCGGCGGTGACGTTGAGTGTCATTATTCCGGAATCGCCCAATTGGTTGTGGATTCGATTGCGTTTGCTCAGATAATCGATGACTGCACTGTAGCGTATGGCTTCGTCGAAGTCGTTGGCAGGGTGCGCGAGGATATTGTCCAATACCACTTCGCGCAAATTGGCGAGCAGTACCAGATGGCGCGTTCGTAACAGACGCATGGCGGCGTTGAGGTCCTCGTAGTCCTCGTCACGGGCGTTGGTGAGTAGGATCACTAAGGAACGCTTGTTTTGCCGCGACAAGAGTTCGCGGGCGGCCAGGGTGTAATCGGCGACTTCCAACGTGGTGTCCAAGTCGTACAATTGGTTGAGAATGGCGTTGATGTTATGCGCGCCCTTGCCGGCGTTAAACCAGCGCTGCTGCCCCCCGAAAGCATGAAAGCTGACCGAGTCGCCTTGGCGCAGCGCCACATAAGAAAGCAGTAATAGCGCATTCAATGCCTGGTCGAAATGGCTGATTTCTTCATCCAAGGCTCGCATGCGGCGGCCGCAATCGATGAGAAAAACGACGTGCTGGTCGCGTTCGTCCTGGTATTCCTTGGAAATCAGTTTTTGGTAGCGCGATGTGGCTTTCCAGTCTATCTGCCGCAAGCTGTCGCCGTCGCGGTATTCGCGCAATTGATGAAACTCCGTGCCTTGCCCGCGGCGTTGGCGTTGCCGCACACCGAGGCGGCTTAATTGATTGTCGGTGGCTAACAGGGCGAACTTCGCCACTTCCGCGAAGTTGGGGTAGATTTTTACCGTTTCTTCCAGCCGGTAGGTGCGCTGGCGTATCCATAAGCCGAACCGGGAGGTGACTCTGACGTGCAGTCCGCCGAAATGGGCATTGCCTCGCTGGGTGGGCAACAAGCGATATTGTGCTTCTGAGAACAGTCCGGGGCCAAGCGTCAGATTTATAGGTAAACCGCTGGATTGAAAAACGTTGGGATGTAAATCGTATATTTGCAGTTGGTAAGGGCGGGCGCCGTGATTGCGGATAATCAGTTTGCAATGCGACCAGCTTTTAACTGGCAGGTTATGCGCCAATTGCCGTTCGATGCGTATATTGGGTTCTCTTAGGACCGTATAGGCATCGAATAACCATACGACCACCAGCACGATGCCGGAGGCAGTCCATAGTTTTACCGCGTCCGGCTGGTAAGCGGCGGCTGCGCCGATGATTGCCCATAGGACTATCAGCCACAATGTGAAGCGGGAAGGTATCACAGACGAGGGGCCTTTACTTCGTTCAACACCTGGTCCAAGGCGTTGTCGATGTTGATGCCTTCTATTTCCAAATCTGGGCTCAAGCGGATGCGATGGCGCAGTACGGGTTTGGCCACTTGCTTGACATCGTCGGGGGTCACGAATGCGTTGCCGCGAATCAACGCATGGGCGCGGCTGACCCGAACCAGGGCAATGCTACCCCGTGGTCCGGAGCCCATTTGTATGCCGTTCCATTCCCGCGTCGCGCGCACCAGGCGCACGATGTAATCCAGCACTTGCTCATCGACGGGTATGGTGGCGGCGGTATTTTGCAGTTGAATGATTTCTTTTGGAGAAAACACCGTAGTGACTTGATCGACGTTGAGCTTGTCACCGATATTGGCATTGGTGACTTGTTTGACGAGATCGGTTTCTTCATGGTGTTCGGGATAGTCGATGCGGATTTTCAACAAAAAGCGGTCCACTTGCGCTTCCGGCAGCGGGTATGTGCCTTCCTGCTCGACAGGGTTTTGGGTTGCCAGCACCATGAAAGGCGGTTGCAATCCCAAGGTGCGCCCTTCGATGGTGACTTGTTGCTCTTGCATGACTTCAAGCAGGGCGGACTGGGTCTTGGCCGGGGCTCGGTTGATTTCGTCGGCCAGCAGGAAGTTGCAAAACACCGGCCCTCGGCGAATTTTGAACTGATCCATTTTCATGTCAAACATGGCGTGACCGGTGACATCGCCGGGCATCAGGTCGGGCGTGAATTGAATGCGGCTGAATTCGGCGCTAACGGCTTTTGCCATGGCGCGGACTAACAGGGTTTTTCCCAACCCGGGCACGCCTTCTATCAGCACATGACCGCCGGCGAACATCGCGGCCAGCACTTCGCGGATGACTTGGGTTTGCCCGACCATGGCCTTGCAAATCTGCTGTTCCAAGCGTTTGGCCGCAGCGGCGGCTGTGGCAATGTCCGCGCGGTTCGCGCTAAAGCCTTGTGTTGCATTATTTGTTGCGTTAGTTGTTGCATTGTGTGTTGCATTGATATCAGAACCGCCCGGTTCCGTGCTCATGTCCGAATTATCGCTCATAGTAATTTCCTAAGGGTTTGTAATGTACTGACTGCGTGGAGAAACGCCGCATGGGTATGGCAATCTCCTTGCAAGGCATGGTTGATACGGGGTTGCGGAATTTTGGTTTTTTCGCAAATCCAGTCTAATTTTTCGTCGTCGCTTTTTTTGTCCCAGTTGGGGTGGCGGGATTCGATGTGTTGAATCAAATCCCCCCGTGCACCGGCCAATAACGTAGCCCCTTGATTGAAGCGCCAATCGAAGTGACCGGCCGCTTCGATGTGCTCCACCAGGCTGCGGCGCTGGCGTTTGACGTCTAGAATAAACGGGCCGAATCGATTGTTCAGCGACCATAAGAAAAAAACCAAAAAAACAATCGAAGGTATTACCACCCACTTGGCCTCACGCCATAGAATCTCGAACAGCGAAGGCATGGAAATGTAATACAGCAGCCAAATACGCCCCGGTGATTTGCCGAGCACTTCTCCCAGCAACGCCGCATGATCGTATTCACCGATTTTCTGATTGCGCCACAACTCCATATCGGACAACAGCGTCACTATGCCTTCGCCCATTTCGAATTCCACCAAATGTGTGCCGTTTTCGTCGCTGGAAATGACGGTGTAATCGTCGTTATTAACTTCCAATGCATGGCGCGGTAAAAATGACGCTTGCAACACAACGCCATCCTGGTAAATCTGCACCTCGGATTGAATCTCTTCGTAATCCTCGAATAGCGGATTTTTACTGACCGGTGACACACCGAACTCGTTTAACAAAGGTCTTTTCAAGGCGGCATCATCACTGGTGTCGTTGGTCTTGACTTCCAAAACAAGATGTCCGCCTTGCTTTATCCAATTCAACAAGCGTTCGCGGCGTTGCGGTATTTCAAACTGATGGGAATAACTGGTTATGATGACATTGTATTCATCATGATCCAGTGCTTCATCCAGCTTATCGCGCTCGCGCGAAGCGCTGATATCGTAGCCCAGTTTTTCCATGAAACGTTCGGCCGCCAGGTAGGGATTGTGCCGCGCGGCGACGGAATACCCTGTAGTGATTTCTTCTTCCACTTGTTCGAAATAAACCAGAAACAAACCGACGCCTGCGGCGATCACTAGAATCGTTATGAGGCCGATCAGCGCATTTTTTAAGTGCATTATTGCGCGCCTCCGAAATGCACCGGCCAATCATTGCAAAGGGTTTGCACTATCTCCTGCGACGGCGCTTGATGGCCGTACGCCATTTGAATCCACACATTTGTCAAGTCCGCGAAATACCCGGCGATTGTGGCGGGCTGGGATTGCGATACTTGTACCGCGCATTCGCCTTCGGTGTGGCTTTCTTTTAATGCGACGCCGTGGCGGTTAACCAGTACCGCCAGGCTGCCTCGATACAGCAAGCTCAATGAGTGGCGAATCTCTTTGTTCTGAAATAAACGCCAGGCTTCTTGCGCGATGTCTTCTGGCAGGGATTCTTCGGTGATATCCAGCCCGAAAAGCACCTCCGGCGCGGGTTCGCTGGGCGGTTTGCGCAGCGAAGGTTTGTTCAAGGCCATTTTCCAGCGGGGGATGTTGTAGAGGATCACAATGATTATCACGGCAACCAGGATCCATAGCAAATATTCACCGATTTGGGCGAAAAAACGCAGGAAATTTAAATTTATATTGGTCGGTTCCGTATCTTTGGGTTCAAGCTTGCCTTTGAACTTCCACCTTTTGACGGTTTCTTTTTTGCCGAAGTCTTCGTTGGCAAGCACTTCATCGATGAGCTGTTTCGCTTTTGCCGGGTCCACAACAGCCGGATTTGATATAACGGGGGCTTCCTCGGCGCCGGCATTGGGAATAGGCAAGCCCAACGTCAGGATACCGGCCAATAAACAAGCCGCGACGGCGGCAGCGGCCTTGCGGTGTTTGCCCAGGCGCGCTTGCATTTTACGAAACTCAAGTTCGATGTCCCAGCCTTCCAATTGCGCGCGTCGGTTTAAGTAAAGGGAAAACCCACTACTGACATAAAAAGGTGCCATGATCGCCGCGGCGATAAAGTAGGCGATATTGCCGCGGCGATCATG
>JASFLF010000396.1:0-4486 GCA_050118235.1 Gammaproteobacteria bacterium
GTTGCATCAATCAGGCCACTCTCCAACAAAGGCAACAATCCCAATTGCACAGCAGTGGGATAACAACCGGGATTCGCTACGAGTTGCGCCTCTTTGATCGATTCACGATTAACCTCCGGCAACCCATATACTGCGGTTTCAAGCAGTTGCGGGCACGCGTGGGCCTGGCCGTACCATTTGCTCCATTCATCTTCTTTTTTAAGACGAAAGTCAGCGGCCAAATCGATCACTTTCACCCCTGTGTGTAACAACTCCGGTACGTGTTGCATAGCGACTCCGTTGGGCGTCGCGAAAAATACCACATCGCATCGTTGCAATTGCGCAGTATCCGGTTCGGTAAATGCGACATCGACGTATCCGCGCAGATTGGGAAACAAATCACATACCGCCATTCCAGCTTCTGACCTGGAAGTAATCTTGACCAGATTGACTTGGGGGTGTTGGGCTAATAACCGTAAAAGCTCCACCCCGGTATATCCAGTACCACCCACGATACCGACGTTTATCATAATTTACTCACGCGTTAAAGGTTAAAGGTTAATAAATACCACTAGACAAAATGCCGTTCAATAATACATAAAGCAACAATAATTAGATGAAATCAAGAACTATGGTTCAAGCTTATTATGATCCAGACGGTGAAATGCCCGGTCGATGTAAGCAATAATACTGTCAATTTGCTCATTATTTAAAACGTTTTTCCATGCTGACATGGTAGTGCCCGGCAATCCTTCTTGAATGACCGTTTTCAACCTTGCCTTGGTAATTGCAGACATTGCTTTGGGATCGGTCAAGTTTCGCGGATGCGGATTGAGAAAACTGCCTATCCAGTTTTTACCGGTACCGTCGGCGGCGTGGCAAAAGGCACAATTGTCCTGGAACAGCTGCTCACCGCGGCGCTCTTGGGAAGTCAGGTTGGACAACTTCGGCTTAATGTCATGCTTTGCGTACGGTGTCGCGCCGGTGCTGGCGTCGATCTCCTCCGTGGTGTGTTTGTATTGATTTCTGGGATAAGACACAGCGCGGGGCTCCCAAATGGCGCCGTCCTCATTGACCTTTGCTCTATCGTGACACGTGACACATGCATTCATGAATAGACGTTTGCCTCGGCGTTGTTCCTCGGTGAGCTGCTCGGACGGCGTATCTAGAGGAATCTCACCCAGTGCAAAAGGAAACGCCGAACGATAACGCTGGTGATCTGGCCAGCCATTTTCCGCCGTATGGTAACGGGTGTTTGGTTTTTGTTCTTGCATAAATTCTTTGCGCACGAAATCCACTACTATTTCGATGTCTTGCCGCGACAAAGTATTGGCAAAACTTTGCATCGCTGTGCCGGCTTTGCCGTTCAACACAGCATCTATCATGGATTCTCTGGATAGTGAATCCGGGGAGGTCTGGATAAAACTTCGGGGCTTGGGATTGAGGTAACTGGCGGCAAGGGTTTTGGCATCCCCGCCATAGCCATGGCAAAAATAGCAACGAAAATTATATATTGCCCGGCCGCGTTCGTAACGCAGTGTTTGCGAATTATGGTTCCGCTCGGCCGAGCCAGACCTGTTCTGGCTTAAAGGGCTTTTTTTTTCGCGCTCTCTTTAGTGGTGGGCTCAGTACCGCTGATTTCAGGGTATTCTTCCGGTTTCACGAACGCTTGAAAAACAAATTCCGCCACATTGGCGATTTGCTGATCGGTGAGTACCTTGCTCCACGCCGGCATCACCGTACCCACTCGGCCGTTACTAATACCGGTAAACAACCGCACACGATTTAGTATTCGCCGGGAGGTTTCGCTGGTGAAGTTCCTCGGCCGGGGCGTGTTGAAATACGCTCTTGGGCCATTGCCCTGGCCGGTCACCCCATGACAGGTAAAGCAATTGCTCATAAAAAACTGCCGGCCTTTGACAGGGTCGCCTTTTAAACCGTTGGGAAACGGCAGCGACATATCAGCGTCCACTACGGATTGGGACTGAGGCGTCATGGGTGGCATGCCACCTTGATGCGGGCCCATATGCGGATTGGCGTGAGGGTCCAATTGCCGGGCTTCCTGTTGTTCCGCTCGTTGCTGGGCTCTTTGTTGCGTAACACCAGCATGAGCACTGTCCCTGGGCAGAACCGCTTGATTTTCATACGGACTGGAGGGTAATAGAGCAGTGGTGGATTCGGCTGTTTGAATGGGATTATTATTTTTATCCACATGCATGAACGCCTCACGGATATAATCCACCACCGCTTCGATATCTTGCGCATTTAATTTTGTGGTGAAAGACATCATACCCGTGCCCGGCCGGCCGTGAGTGACTGAATGAATCATGCGTTCCCGGGTTAAAATTCGCCGGGCCTCCGCGGTGGTAAAGTCGCGGGGCGGTGGGTTCAAGCCGTTTCGCGCCCACACGGCCGTATTGCCCTTATCACCATGGCATACGGAACAATTCTTAGTAAATAATTCTTTTCCGCGTTGGTTTTTCACTACGGCCGAATCTTCCGGCGTACGCATAAATTTTTCCCGTATATAATCCACAACGCCCGCTATTTGATCAGCGCTCAATCGATCTTTGTGCGCCATCATGGCGGTGCCTTTGCGTCCGTTGGTAACCGAATCGATCATGCGCTCCCGGGTTAATTCCAGAGCAGCTTCGACGGTGGTAAAATCTCTTGGAGGTGGGCGTAATCCGTTTCGTGCGCGGGTATCACCGTTGCCTCGATCACCATGACACGTCGAGCAATATTTATTGTAGAGCGCCTCAGCATTATTATCTGCTCGTTCTTCCGCTGCAAAAACCACGTCAGCGCCACAGACACTCATACTAAAAACCATTAATACGATATAACTAAAATAGATTCTATGCGGGATCATTATAATCTTAATTTATAACAAGATTGATAGTTCAATAAAACCTGGAGAATTGTCGACAATTAAGATAATCTAAATCGTCTAACGCAATTATGATCAACATAAATTTTATTTATGTATATAAAAAATTTATATAACATTTTGTACACATAATTGATGGATTGGATAATACTATATAAATAACGTATGTAAAAACTATGAAATTTGGCAATTCAAACAGAGGCTCGAAGCATATGGCATTAAAATCGATAGCCCTGCTGTTCGGAATATGTTTGAGTTTGCACGCGGGGGCAGAAGCAATTGTAGGTGATCCAATTTTGGGGGCGGATGATCCCATATTGGGCTCCAAACACGACTTCACCGGTTTAAACGACCGAGCCGGTGTGGTGGCTATGCCAGGCGTAGCATTTTCCGACTATGGGTATTCTTGCGTATATTGTCACATTCCTCCGGAAGAAGCTGGCGCACAACCGGCCGATTTTGGGGGCATTCCCGATTGGAACCGATTTATGCCGGCGGTGGAAAATTACCAATTCTACACCAAGTTCGGCAGCCATACCTTGGACACCAGCCCCAATACACTCAACCCCATCAGCATGCTGTGTTTATCGTGTCACGACGGCACCATGGCGGTCGATATGGTGGTATTCAGACCCGTCACATTTGATCCCACAAAAGACTCTGCCATGCACATGCGGATCAACGCCAGCGACGATATCGAAAGCTGCGGCAAATGTCATAATGGCGATGTGGCGCACGATATATCGATGAAAGTGTTGGGTGAGGATCTAAGAAATGACCATCCAATTTCCATGCAATATGCCGGCATTGGTTTGGTTGATCCTGATTTTGTACCACCGCCCAGCGCAGATCAGCAAAACAACCGGATCTTTTCCAATGGCGTTAAACTATACAACAATAAAGTAGAGTGCATGACCTGCCATAACGTACACGATCCTTCGAGGGAACTTTTATTGCGCGCCAACGCTGAGGTATTATGCTTTACCTGCCATGTCAAATGACAATATTTATTGTCTATAAAATTTATTAAAAATAGATGGTAAAACCTGTCGACCTAAATATATTGTGTTAAACACTAAGTTAAGTTGTTACCTGCAGTCACATTATGACAAAGAAAATTAGTCTTGTATTTGCAATTGGTGGCGCCTTATTTTTACTCATAAGTTGCGCCAGCGTAGATCGGAATGTTGAGTTTGAGCCCCCGGTATTTCCTCCTCCACCAGAACAACCCCGCTACATTTGGGAACGCCAGTTTGTCAGCAGCGGCGATGTCAAAGAAACAACGGCCATGGACCGATTCCGGCAAATCGCTACCGGAAGCGCATCCACTCTCCAAGGAATGAACAAACCCTGGGATGTAGCAGTCTTCCAGGGCCGCATATACGTTACCGATACCGTGGCGCGCTTGGTGGTATTGTTTGACGTTCCCGGCCGGGACTTTAAACTGATTGGCACTGATGCTGGCCCCGGCCAAATAGTCAAACCCACCGGGATCTCCGTCAATAAAAACGACGGCACGCTGTACGTTGCGGATGTCACCGCACAACGAATTATCGTTTACGATAAAGACGGCAATTACCTGCGCGCGCTCGGTGGATCGAGTATATTGCGACGGCC
>JASFLF010000397.1:0-4484 GCA_050118235.1 Gammaproteobacteria bacterium
CCGCCGCGGTAGCCGGCCAGAAATACATCCTGATGATAAGCCGCGATATGAATTACGGTTCACGGCTGACGCGAAGCATTATGCTGGGTGACGATTTCGACAAGAATTACTCCAAACTGGATCAACGTATTGCCGATATTCATTCCCACTTCGAAAACCTTAAAGCAACGATCGGATCCATTAGCGATACTGTAGCGGCTGCTAAACTATTGCTAGCCATACAAGATTCCGAAAAAGATACCAAAGCTTTTTTAGAAGACGGCCGCAATCGTATGTTGGCGTTAAAAAACGTGGACCGTACTCCGCAGGTCCTGGCCGAAGCCTGGCAAGGATACCGCAAGGGGGCCACTCCGGTGGCGGATAAAGCCAGAGCCAGCTTTAAACGCCTGAACGAGCTGGAAGACGAAATTCGTGAATCCATTCAAACGCAGGCCAGTCAGTCCATCTCCAACGTCAAATCGTTGTTGGTTACTATTACGGCGATATTATTAGTAGTGGCCGCGGCGTTTATCTATTTAGTCGCCAATAGCATTAACGGGCCATTGGCCAAACTGCGCCACACTATCGATGACATCGAGCGGGAATCGGCGTTAAATAAACGCATAGATTTACATTCTGAAGATGAGCTAGGCAGCTTAGCCAAAGCGTTTAATCGGATGCTGGACAAATTTCAAAGTATCGTAAATCAGGTTAGCGCCACCGCCACTAACCTGACCAACGCGGCGGAAGAAGTCGCAACGATCACCGGCCAGACTGCCGAGTCAGTGGGCAAGCAACAACAAGAAGTAGACCAAGTGGCAACCGCCATGAACCAAATGACCGCCACCGTTCAAGAGGTGGCCAGAAACGCCACTGAAGCGGCGAATGCGGCCTCCCACTCCGATGAGGAAGCGCAAAAAGGCCAGGCCGTTGTGGACCGAACCATCAACGCCATCGACGCCTTGGCCAGCGAAGTGGACAGAGCGGCCAATGTCATCCACCGTTTAGAGCAAGACAGTGACCAAATCGGAACGGTGCTGGACGTCATCAAAGGGATTGCCGAACAAACCAACTTATTGGCATTAAACGCCGCTATTGAAGCGGCCCGTGCCGGCGAACAAGGCCGAGGATTTGCGGTGGTGGCCGACGAAGTGCGTACCCTGGCCAGCCGCACCCAACAATCCACCGCCGAAATTCAACAAATGATCGAGCGATTGCAAGCCGGTGCCCAGGAAGCGGTGAGCGTAATGGACGACAGCCGCAGCCGAGCAGCGGACAGCGTCAGCAGCGCCCAGTCCGCCGGACAATCATTGCAGTCTATTACCGGTTCAGTGGCATCCATCACCGACATGAACACCCAAATTGCCGCCGCCGCCGACGAACAAAGTGCCGTGGCGGAGGAAGTCAACAAAAACATAGTCAACATAAACCACGCCGCGGAACGAGCCGCTGACGGCGCCAAGCAAACCTCCGCCGCCAGCAACGCTTTAGCTGGGTTGGCACAAGACTTACAGGCGTTGGTGGGACAGTTTAAAGTGTAGGGTGGGCTTTGCCTGGGTTCGGTAGGGTGGGCATTGCCCACCAACAGAGGTGGTTCAACTTTAAAGCCGATTTTCAATACGCGGGTCTCGGTGCAACCAACAATCGCCGTGCCGACATTAGCGCCCGTAATGGTGGGCGGTGCCCACCCTACTCGACTGCGCGACCTAATGATAGGGTAGGCATTGCCCACCAAATCAGCGGTTCAACATCAAAGCCGATTTTCAATACGCGGGTTTCGGTGCAACCAACAATCGCCGTGCCGACATTAGCGCCCACAATGGTGGGCGGTGCCCTATCGCCGGCACGGCCGGCTTCTGTGAAGATGGTTATGTTCCCGTAGGAGCCAGCCGTGCTGGCGAAAAAGCTTCGCTGAGACAACAGGTCCTTCATAGGGTCTACTGGGTTACGCCGGCTTCCCGTAGGAGCGGGGCTGCGCACCGCGAAGTGTATTCAGTAAAAACCGTCGCGTTCCTCCTACGTAATATCTAAATTCAACAACGCCGCGTTACCCCCAATAGCGGACGTATTAATAGTGAGCGCTTGCTCAGCGACCAAACGTTGCAAATAGTTCGGGCCGCCGGCTTTGGGCCCGGTCCCTGACAAGCCTTCACCGCCGAATGGCTGCACGCCAACCACGGCGCCGATCATATTGCGGTTGACATAGATATTTCCCACCCGGGCGCGTGTTGCTATGTAGTTCGCTTTACTTTCGATGCGGCTATGGATTCCCAGGGTTAAGCCGTAGCGCGTCGCATTGATCGCATCTATTACCCCATCCAGTGCATTGGATTTGTAGCGTATGATATGCAGCACCGGCCCAAACACTTCCTCTTTCAATAGTGCCAGCGAGTCAATCTCAAAAACCGTGGGCGCAACATAATTATGCGCGAGCAGGGCATCATCGACATTTGCCTGGCAGATGAATTTTGCGGTTTTCCTTAGCAGACTAATATGAGCCGACACGCTACTCTTTCTGTCCGCGTCGATCAAAGGTCCCACATCAGTAGACAATTCCAGGGGGTTGCCAACCGATAACTCTGCGACCGCACCGGATAACAATTCGATGACACGCGGTGCTATGTCTTCCTGCAAAAACAAAACCCGCAACGCGGAACAGCGTTGACCGGCGCTGTTAAACGCCGAGGTGATAACATCGCTTACGACTTGTTCGGGTAACGCGGAACTGTCGGCGATCATCGCGTTTTGACCGCCGGTTTCCGCAATCAACGGTACGATAGGGCCCGGCCGCCGGGCCAGTGTCAGGTTGATGGTTTTCGCCGCTTCCGTGGAACCGGTAAAAATGACACCGGCCACACGTTCATCCCTCAGTAATGGATCGCTGATCACGCTACTTTTACCGGGTAAAAGGTTAAGCGCTTTCGATGGAATGCCTGCTTGGTGTAATAACTGGACAACACGCATGGCGGTCAATGATGTCTGGTGTGCAGGTTTGGCGATCACCGTATTGCCGGCCACCAGCGCGGCGATGATCTGGCCGGTAAAAATGGCGACGGGAAAATTCCACGGACTGATACACACCATCACACCGCGCCCATGCACACTAAGCGTATTGGACTCCCCCGTCGGTCCCGGCAATTGATGCGCAGTCAATGTCAGCCGGGCCTGCGCGGCATAATAGCGGCAGGCGTCTATGGCCTCGCGCACTTCGGCGGCGGCGTCTTTGACGCAACGCCCACCTTCTTGCACGCACAAATAGGTTAACTCTTCTAAATGTTCTTCCAACAAGTCCGCTGTACGTTCCGCTATGGCTGTACGCACCTCAACAGGCTGGTATGCCCACTCATCTCGAATGTCGTCTGCAATGGTTAATGCCTCCGCTACGCTATCCGCGGCGGCTTCAACCACATGGCCAATAACCACGGACGGATCCACCGCAGATACCACGGCTTTTGCTTCACCACTGCTTTCCTTGCCATCAATAAGCGGTGCTCCGCGCCAAAGCTGCTGTGACAATTTCGTAAATGACTGATCCAAGGATTGTAAAGTCGTGGCGTCGTTAAAATTCAATCCTATGGAGTTTAACCGCGTATCACCGAATAACTGCCGCGGCAGGGGAATAGCCGGGTGAGGAATGCTATGTAGCGACTTGACGCTGTTCACCGGGTCTTGTATCAACTCCTCCACAGGCAGTTTATCGTTTTCAATGCGGTTTACGAAAGAGGTGTTCGCGCCGTTTTCCAATAGTCGGCGCACCAGGTACGGTAGCAAGTCAGCATGGTTGCCCACGGGGGCATAAACGCGGCATTTTATCGGGGAGTCTCCCCGTTTCACCTCAGCATAAACCGCTTGTCCCATGCCGTGTAGCCGTTGGAATTCATAATCTTGCCCCGGGTTGACAAGTGTTTGTATCATCGCAATGGTATAGGCATTATGGGTCGCGAACTGCGGATAAAAACAATCGCCGGCGGCAAGAATTTGTTTGGCACAGGCCTGATAGGACAAATCGGTGAGCACTTTGCGGGTAAACACCGGATAACCCGCCAAGCCTTGCTCTTGCGCGCGCTTGATTTCGGTATCCCAATAGGCACCCTTGACCAGGCGTAACATGATACGCCGGTGTTTGTTACTCGCCAGATCTTCCAGCCATTTGATTACCGGTAAGGCCCGCTTCTGGTAAGCCTGCAGCGCCAACCCCAGCCCCTGCCAATCGCCCAAACCGGGGTCGGCATACACCGCCTCAAGCACATCCAGCGTCACACTTAAGCGATCGGCTTCCTCCGCATCGATGGTTAAACCGATTCCGGCATCGCGGGCTCGTTGGGCCAGTGATACTACCCGCGGAATCAATTCATTGGCGATCCTCTCACGCTGGGCGAATTCAAAGCGCGGATGCAATGCGGAGAGTTTTATGGAAATGCCGGGCGCGTCAAATTCGTTGCCGGCATTGCGTTTGGAACGGCCAATCGCATCAATGGCATGACAATACCGCTCAAGATAACGCT
>JASFLF010000398.1:0-4483 GCA_050118235.1 Gammaproteobacteria bacterium
ACAGTTGTTCCCCGCTTGATGGCTTCGCTGCGGGTGTAATTCAATGCACTAATAAATTCGTTGGTGTGACTTGCGCTGAGATTATTAAGGTAAAGCGATTGAAAACCGGGAACGACGACCGTGGCTAAAATGCCGATCACGGCCAAAACGACCATTAATTCTATTAGTGTGAATCCCCCCGGTTTCATGCGTGCTAGTATAACTGCGAGGCGGCTGGAGTCAGCTAGGAACCGATAAGTGGTCGATATTAACCGATGAGCGGCGTAAAGGTTTTTTAAGTGCCGACGATAAAGACGAGTTTTAAATTTCGCGGGTAAAAATCAAATTGTTTATAAATCAATAATATAGCTGGTAGGGTGCGTTTTACGCAACGGGTATTGTGCACTGACTCCAAATCATTACCTATAGACAACAAGGTGACATACGGCGAACACCATTAAGGATGATACATTGTACCGGTAACCTGACGCGTGAAACGTACCCTACCAAGTTTCTATCAAAATAGATGGCATTAGGTAATGTTGAAATAACTCTATCACCAACAAGTATTGGCTTCGTTAAGATCTCCATTTTTGTTTTCTGAAGTCTTGTTCCCTAAATGATTAACGATAAAATTGTAGCATCTATCATCCCCCGCTTGTGGTCCATCCGCCTTTGGCGTAGCTTCCAACGTATAAGTGGTTGTACCTAAATTAGCTGTAATTGTATATACCTCGTCATTTGATGATATTCCATCTTCTCCGATTTGAGGGCAAGCTTCATCCATATAGTCGTGGGTTTGGGTCCAGCAATTCTCCAGTCGTTGCTGTAATATTATTAATGACCTTTGTGCATCGGCTCTATTGGTACGCTGAACATACTGATGGTATTGGGGAACCGCTATGCCGGCCACTATGCCAAGTATCGCCACTGTCACCATTAATTCAATTAAAGTAAACCCGCGCTGTTTAGAACCTTTGACTGCCATGTTTAACTCTCTCTGACTGGATGTTGGATATGAGTACTGTTAGGAGAGGGCCATTTATAACACAGGAGGGGCTTGCATGCCTAGACTGCGCATCCTTGGTAGAAGCGGGCTTTGTGCCGCGACATGCGGCGGTTCGTTGGTTACTACCACAGGTCGCGCCCCATAGGTAAGCCCCTCCAGTGGTGGCGGTGCTTGGGATCAATATCAATGGTTTACTGCCAACTATCCTCCCCCCCATCACCAGTATCTCCATCCCCATTCTTATCCCAACGTCTCACTCCCATGGAGTTCAATTCCAGGATGCCGTCGCCCGCTTGGGCGTTTTTGGGAATGGCCCGCAAGCTGAAGCTGGCGGAGGTGGCGGCGGTGATGCGCAGGTCGTAGTATTTGGTCGAGCTGTCGACGGGAGCTTCGGAGGAAAATACGTTGCCCATGGGCGCGACGCCGTTGACGTTAGATGTGGGGTCGCCGTTGGCGGCGCTGGCGTAGGTGTTTTTTTCCGTATAGTGGCGTTCCATGGCCTGGGCCAGACCCATTAAGGCACTTTGGCCGTCTTTGCGCCGGGTATTGGTCATTTGACCAAGGTAACTGGGTACGGCAATGGTGGCTATGATGCCAAGAACGGCCATTACAGTGAGTAATTCGATGAGTGAGAAACCGGTATTTTGTCTATTCATGGTATTAGCCTTTGTTCTTTGCAGTTTCAATGCGATACGACTCTGCCTTTGGGGAGCAGCCAGATTTCGCTGATGGTGCGTTGATTTGCGGCATTGGTAGTAAAAGCGAATCCTACTTCTTCACCGGTTTTCAGGGCCCAGCGACTGGAAAACCGGTTGCTGGTGGTATGGATGGCGGTATTCGCTGTGAGATGGTATTTCAAGCCGCTAATAACCACGGTGTCGTCCGTATTCACTTCGCGGAGTATCCCGGTTTTTTGAAAATCACCCGGGTAGTATTCCGGTAATCCGTCAGTGGAGCGCAATCCCGACCGGTCAGGCGGTGCGGCCAGGCTTACGGTGGATAACAGGCCTGCGAGCAAGCAAATCATGATGTGCAACTGGGTCTTGTTGATGAATTTAGTGAACATGTAATATCTCCTATCGTCTGCCGGCGAGGTGGATTACGGCGTCAATTCCCGCCAGGAAGTGCGTCCGGTGTTGTTGCTGACGCGGGTATTGGTGCCCATGTAGCGGATTTCGCTGCCTTCCTGGGTAAAGCGTTTGTTGCCGATGAATGCGGCGTCCGTCGGGGAGCCGTTTTCAAAGCGCATCCCGGTAACGATATTGCTGTCGGCATCCAGGTCGCCCACGTTGTCGAAAACGTCGAATGTGCCGTCGTTGTTGATGTCGAAGATGACCTTGGTGCCCGAGCCGCCGGTTTGCGGATTGAATCCCAGTTCGAATCCGCCGGTGCCGGCTGAACAAGCGGTGGTGTTTTTCGGAATCACCGTGTTGACGAACAACAAACCGCCACGTAATTGCAGATTGCGCACGGCGCGCTCGCCGGGGTATTCAACACCGATGGCGGCACCGGCCGCCGGCATATCCAGGTCGATGTACCAGCCTTTGACTTTGCTGTTGTCGGCGCCGGTGTTTTTCCAGTTGACGGCGTTGTTGGTTAGCGTTCTTACTGTGTAGCCATGTTCCTGGTTGACTTGATTGGTGAATACTTGTTCCACCAATTGATTGGTCGTGGAGTTCATGGTCACTTCGGGGGTATTGCTCAGGTCGTCCCAAATACCATAAATGGATTGAATGTCAGTACTGGTGGCGTCGTTGTCGGTCATCCAACTGCCGGTGGCGGTGATGACGATGTAGCCGCTGTCATTGGGGTGCTCAACAACAATCGGGCTGGTGGTAATCGGCTGGACGGTGTCCCGCGGGAATCCGCTGTTGGATTTGTACCTGGCTTTAAACAACAGTTTCGGTGCTGCGGTCCAGTTGCCGGGGGTGGTGCTGGACATGTCAAAACGGTACAAGTTGCCTTGTAAGTCGCCGGCGTAGATATAATCCACCGTGCCGTTGGCGTCCTCATCGATGCCGCGTATGCCGCCTATGCCGTTGGGTGTGGTGCCATCGGCGCTTTCCGCTTTGCCAAAGCCGGTGCTGACTTTGTAAAAATCCGAATTAACAGTCCATACGCCGTCTTGGCCGCCTTCGACAAACAAGATGTATAACTGAGAATCGCCGTCGGCACTGGTGCTGTTGTAACCGTTGCCGAATATCACCACCCAGCGCTTGTTGCCGCTGCCGTCTTCGGCGTTACTCATGGCGATCAAGGGTTGGCTGAAGGTATAACCCAAATCGCTGCTGTTGACACCGCCGTCGTCGGCTTCGGTAAATTCCCACATGATATTACCCGCGGCCTCGGCCTCGGTGTCCAAGTCATCGGGGTTGGTAATGTTGATGGCGTAATACCCTTTACCGCCTGCACCTAAGCCGCCCACTAGTATGGTGTTCCAGCTCAAGTCGCCCGTATTGGTGCCGGAGGCGGGTGTTATATAGACATCGTTAATGCTGGGCGTGAGGTCTACATAAAAACGGTGAGTATAGTTCGGGTCCGTCAGTTTCGTGAGGTCTGGGTATACGATGTTGGGTACATAAGCAAACAACTCGGTTCCGTCGCTGGTGCGAAACGCGTGCAACATGCCGTCGTTGGCGCCGGTGTAGGTGATTTGCGGGCGGTTTTTATAGGCTTCTTTGAATTCCGGATAGGTTTCCCCCGCGGTGGCCGGATAAATACCGCCGATGCGCCCGGTAAATTGCGGTTTACCTGCAAAAACCGGAGTGGAGTGTATGATGTCGCCGAGTTTACCGCCTATTGCCGTGCGTGCGCGGAATTCGCCGTCGTCGCCGTTGGGGCCTTCGTATTCGCTCTGGCCTCTGAGGTAGTTCAAGCGTTCGTCACCAAAGGTGTTGGTGGCGACTGGTACATTGGCCGGCTGGGGAGAATCCAAGGCTTCCTGTTGGCTGCCAGCTCCCGCAGTCAAGTTACCCCAATTGAAGGCAATGCCGGTGCTGGTGGCAGCGCCGGTGTCTTTGTAAGTCACTATCACGCGGTTATCGCTGGATTTGCCGGTTTTGTTATCCAGTTGTTTGGCGGAACTCCACTGGATATTGGGATCTACGCTGCCATCGGGATTGATTTTTTGCGCTACTAAGTCGCCGCGGTTGGTTTTGGTGTTAAAGGATGCACGAAATACCAAAGTGCCGGCTTCCACTTCCTGAGTGTTAAACGCCACCGCGGTTGCCGTGCCCGTGCCTGCCTGGATTTCGGTAATAATGTCTTTGAACGCCGAGGCCAGTGTGCCCGCTTCATTGGCGTTGAGATACTGACCCCGGCCGTTGTATGCGGCATGACGTAAGTCGTCGATTTTCTCCGGGTCGCCGTTGGTGGGGTCCGGCCAGGCAAACGGTACGGTGGGATCGGTCGGTCCGGCGGCCAAACTGCCGTTGACGCCGAAGCCAATGGTGTAAGTGGCCATATGTTGGTGCATGGTGGCAAACGGGGAGGCGG
>JASFLF010000399.1:0-4467 GCA_050118235.1 Gammaproteobacteria bacterium
TGGCAATACATGCAATTTATTTTGTTGACCTTAACGTGTATGTTGTGCGGGAACTCTATGGGCTGACGCACATCTTTACCATTGTGCTCACCACTGGGTGGTACCACATCACCAGCAAACAACCATGCAGGAATTAGCAAACCGCTTATCATCAATGCCAACGCGACATTGACTGAAACGGTCTTATTCAATATCAGTTTTATAAAAGACATCACTGCCATTCTCACCCTCTGTTTATCCGTTATTACCTTGAGTAGTTGGCAATACAACCAAATCGACTCGGCCGGTTATAGTACCGGTCAAGCCCCCGTATTAATACTTTTTGGAAATTATAAGATTATGTTCGTTTGGATTCCGGATTAATGGCCTAATCCCGGACCAAATTCAACCTTGGTGTTTTTTAATTGGTAAACGAACCATTTGACAGAACCTCCCCACTGAATCTCTCCCGAATTTTTTTAAACGTTTCTTACGAGCTTTATTTCGAATGTTGGTTTCGAATATTTGTTTCGAATTTCATCCTCAATGCAATGTTGAAAGTGATGCTTTCAACATTAGGTTTTTTTGTATATTAAAATATTCTTATTAAATTTTAGTGCTATAAATTTTATTTCCAGGCTCATAAGAGTTCGATGCTAGACTAAGAATACGCATCGTGTCAACGATAAAGTTGAAGATTTCGATCAAGTTTTTAAAGCAACGAATTATTAGTCCTAATCATAATCTAGGTTGTTTAAAACATTTCTAAAACGAAAAAATCCCATGCAATAGGCATATATATGATGCAATTATGGATAACTCAGAAAAACCTTACGCTCATAAACTTAGGTTTACAAACTCAGGTTCACAAAAATAGATACAAACAACATTATTTAGCATTTCATTAGTTATTAATATAGTAACTTGCCCTCATGTTAGCGCCACAGTAGCACTACAAAGCGGGAAACAATAAAACGCCGCCGGCTTAACCTGAATGCTGTTTAGGCTCGGCATCCAACTCGGAAATTCGTTGTTTGTATTGTTGAATATCTTCCGCTTCAGGATTGATTGACACCAACTTACCCAGCAACCTTTTCGCTCGTTGCGATGATTTCACAGCAATGGCTTTGTCGGTCAATTCCGCCAATCGTTTGGTTTCGGAATCGATACGCTCCGCCAATCGTTTGGCATATTTAGCCAGACTTCTATCATCATCCGTGAGACTGTAGTATTTCACCAACAATTTCAGTTGCGGCAAGCCCAGCTTTACTTTGTGTTTTATTTTATCCATTTGCTGACCCGCCGCTAATAAATCATTTTTTGCTACGCCCAGCAATTGCCACTTGCGTTGCTCATTGTTAACTGGTTTAACAGCTGCCAGGCTCTTCCAGTCCTGCTCTTCAAACAACAAACGTGCCTGGGTGCCAACTTTCAAATCCGCGTCGCGGATCTTCGAAACCGCGGCTCGTGCCTGTTGTACTTTGCCATTTTCCATCAACGCCAGCGCTTGTTGATAATAAGTTCGGTCCGGCCACTGCTCATGCTGCGCATACATATCCATCGCTTTTTCGTAATCGCCTTCACTCCAAACCAGCTCATATTCGACGCCTCTCGCTAAAACCTCATCAACCTCTTTTAATTGTTCGGCGATAAACCGCGTCATACGCTCCTCGTCCCAATCTATCAGGTATAGTGCATATGCATACAACTTTTCCGCAACGTCAGTGTCAAGATAAGCCTTAACGCTTAAATGGTATTGGTTATGCAGAAAGTCATAAGGATTTTCATCACCTTGGGCGACGCTGTCCAGCATGGAAAGACGTACTTCCGAAAAAATATTTGTATCGGTATTCGGATCGATATCACCAGCGGCTGTTACTGCCTCTTCGCGGGAAAGAGCGAAATACCAAAACAAATCCTGCGGCTTATTTATATCGTTAAACTGCAATATCGGTTTGATTTTTGGCTCCTCCATGCGCTCAGCAATCGTCTGATAGTTAAAAAATAATTCATGGTTGGCGCCAAACAATAAAAAGTCACCGGTATCCAAGTTGGCGAATGACATGCCGTGCGGAAATACATCGAAGAATGCTTTGAAGATGGAACGCAACGTTGTGGCATCCATATTAAACAAGTTCACCCATTGCGCGTATATACCACCTTCGTTTAGGCGTGAATTGACCAACTGGAAGAATTCACGGGTAAACACATTGGAGGCTCTAGCAACCCAGGGGTGCGAGGGCTGCGCCGCAATAACATCGTAGGTCTTAGATTCGGTCAATAAAGTATTGCGGGCGTCATTGAACTCCAAACTTACCCGGGGATCTTCTAAGGCGGCTATTTCCCCGTCCACAATGGCACGCCCGGCTTCTACCACCGTCGGTTCCAATTCAACCACTTTAATGCTTTCCAGCTTCTGCGTGCTGGCTAACGCCCTTGTCGTGATACCGCCTCCGAAACCTACCACAAATGCTTCTTTTGGTTGCTGGTGCAAAAAATATGGGATCAAACCCAATAAGGTTTCCGCCAAAAGTACGTTCTTGTCGTCCTCAAGATCGATGAAGGATTCGTTCAATCCGTTGTTCTGCAGCTTTACATGCCGGCCGTCGTAAGTCACCATACTGATCACGCCGGCTTTGCCTTCTTTCAAAAACAGGTATGTGGGAGTTTTCCCCGCTTTAGCATCGTTGTCATATTGAACGGATGAAATCAGCCGCTCGTAGTTGATATTCGGCAACGCCCAACTGGACCCTATCGCCAACAGTGCCGTAATGGGCACAACCACCCGGGGCAACGTCTTGGATATAGAAGGAACGAACACAAACGGCATAAGCAAAATGATAAATGCCATGGCTGTCAGTAACGCATCGGTACCGAATTGCGGGATGATCCAAAATCCGGCCGCCACCGAACCGAAAATACTGGCCACCGTGTTGACGGCGTAGGCTTTGCCAATCCGAGTCCTGACACCTTGCAGGTTTCCGCAATACAATTTGAGGTTCAACGGAAACAACGCACCAAAGATAAACGTCGGCGGAAAAATCAACATAAACACAACAACATATTTCACCGCGTGTTTCACCGGTGCGCCGGAGGGCAAATGATTCACCGCCTGATATATTGGCGGCACCAAAGTCAATCCCGCCCGGGTTAACAACAACGTGACCCCCAACAACACCAGCCCGCCCGCCATCCATAGTTCCGGCCGCGGCAAATTCTGCAAATACGATTTAACCGCCCAGGAACCGACGGCGATGCCGATAAGAAACACCGTTAAAATCGCCGCAAATCCGTATATGGTTGTGCCGGTAAAAATCGACAAATATTTCGTCCAACCCACTTCAGTGGCGATGGCCACAAAACCGGTGGCGAATAACACAAGCAATGCCCGAACACGAAACGGTGCTTCTTCCAAAATGGATGCTGTTTTGCCAACGCTGGCTGTCACGGCCCCCGCTCCTTCTATGGGGGGCAAAGAAATCCGCCGGTTCATATACAATCCCAAGGTGACAATAGAGGCATTGATGGCAAAAGCAATATAAACAGCGCCATCCAATCCCCAGTTAGGCACAAACACAAACCCCGCCAGCGCCGCTCCCAATACCGCACCGGCGGTATTCAAGCTGTATAGTTGACTCATACGCAGCCCCACTTCGCTGTGACGGCGTATTAAGATCGAGGCCATCACCGGAAACGTGGCGCCCATGCAAATTGTAGGGATACACAACAGCAACATCGTCACAGCGAATTTGGTGGAAATGGCGGTACCCAGAATTGGCATGGAGGCCATCACAGAATCCAGGTTCAACAATATCGGCAACAACGCCAGCCCGCATAAACCTATAATTACTTCCAGATAAATGTATACAGTAAGATTGTTAATACGGTTGCGCGTAATCCTTTCCGCCAGGTAACTGCCCAATGCCAGTCCCATAAAAAACGCCGCCAAAACTGTGCTAATGGAGGCGCTGGTGGAGCCCATGCTTAAGCCCAGTAAACGAACCCAGGCCACTTGGTAGGTGAGCGATGCAATTCCGGAAAGCAATAAAAAACCTGCGGCGAGTTGAACCATGTTACTTCTATACCTTGTATTTATGTGTGATTTATGAGTAAGTTGTATAATAATTGTTCTTAATAATCAAAGGATACGCTTGGCGTATCCACAGCACGGTATTCGCCGTGATATGTGGGGGAAAACAGCCATTATTATGTGTCTATAAAACCAACAAAGGTCAATGCATAAAAAAAAATGAATAAGTCCATTGATACCATAAATGTCGCCCAAATTTAAACCTTCTTTTGATTTTTTACCCTCACACTAAACCACTTATACGCTCTCCTTACGACTACCTAAATCAGTAACGTACTTTCTCTGAATAGAGCTAATTTATGTAATGATTTAACGCAGTTACATGGATTTTGATGCCGGAGATGACTACTTACAAACACTTTGGCCAGCCTGAATTACTTCGCGTCAAAGAGAGATAT
>JASFLF010000400.1:0-4467 GCA_050118235.1 Gammaproteobacteria bacterium
GCCTTTTAGTCGGCTATCTGGGATTTAAGGACAGAGCACCCATAGCGCCCTGGGCGGGTGGTTCTTCTTCATGCGCGAGCGACAAATTGGTGTTGTCACCACCGGGGCGACCTTCGGATAAGCTGATTTTCAACCGTAGATTGTTTTGCGAGTCGGCATTGCGCAGCGCTTCTTCCAGGGAAATCTTGCCGGCTTTATACAACTCAAATAAGGCGCCGTCGAAGGTTTGCATGCCGATATTGGTGGATTTATCCATGACTTCTTTGATCTTGTGAATTTGGCCTTTGAGAATCAGGTCACATATCAGAGGCGTACCCAATAATATCTCTACCGCCAAACAGCGTTTACCGTCCACTGTGGGAATCAGCCGCTGGGAAATAAAGGCGCGCAAGTTCAGGGACAGGTCCATGAGTAACTGATTGCGGCGTTCTTCCGGGAAGAAGTTGATTATACGGTCCAGTGCCTGGTTGGCGTTGTTGGCGTGCAAGGTGGATATGGCCAAATGACCGGTTTCTGCAAACGCGATGGCGTGTTCCATAGTATCCCGGTCTCGAACCTCACCGATTAGGATGACATCGGGCGCTTGGCGTAAGGTATTTTTCAAGGCATCCTCGTAAGAATCCGTGTCCACCCCCACTTCCCGTTGATTGACAATGGATTTTTTGTGCGGGTGAATGAATTCGATGGGGTCTTCTATGGTAATGATATGGCCGGTGGAATTTTCATTGCGGTAGTTGATCAGCGACGCCAGGGAGGTGGATTTACCAGAGCCGGTACCGCCCACAAACAAAATCAAACCGCGTTTCTGCATGATAATTTTTTTCAAGATAGGCGGCAGACCCAGCGATTCCGAACTGGGGATGTCGGTGCGGATATGGCGGATGACCATGGCGGTCTGGTTGCGCTGTTGAAAAATGTTCACCCGGAACCGCCCTACACCGGTTTGCGAGTGCGCCAGATTCATTTCCGGTTTTTCTTCGAACTGAGCGATTTGTTCGTCATTCATCAAGCCGTAGGCGAGTTCTTTAACTCTGCCGGCGGGAGTGGTACTTTTCTCCATCGGCTTGATAATTCCCTGAATTTTGGCGCTAACGGGTGCGCCCGTGGTGAAAAACAAATCTGACGCTTCGTATTTCACCATTAGCTTGAGATAATCACTCATTTCCATAAACTGATAACCCTTTACCTTATGACTTAAGTAACTCTTTGATCTAAGAAAAAAATGTTTGTGGCTGCCCCTAATAAAATCGGACTACAGGCAATATTCTTTAACCGCGGTTCTGTGCCGAATCAGGCAAAATAGGTGCGAATCGCTTCACGCATTAGCGCAACTGGGAAAAAACACCTTGAAAATCAAAAGCAAGCTAGAGTCCCATTTACAATCCTTGCCAGAGCGGTTGCAGGTACCCGTGGCACACCAGTTAGATCGGCTGTTTGAAGATTCAGATTCTGTTGCCTGGCTGGATAGGGCGGAACCAGAACTTCTTGCCAGTATTTGCAAAGTCTGGGCCTGTAGTGAGTTTGTGAGCCGGTATTGCGTCACACATTCGGATGTTTTTAAGGATTTGGTGGAAAGTGGTGATTTGCAGCGTGCTTATGCAAGCGGGGAGTTACCCGCCAAGATCAGCCACTTGTTGCAAACGGTTGACGATCAACCGCAGCTCAATGTTGTAATCCGGTACGCGCGGCAACGGGAAATGGTGCGCATCGCTTGGCGGGACATTTCCGGATGGGCCCAATTGTCTGAGACATTAGAGGATTTGTCCCAGCTGGCGGACACCTGTGTGGCGCTGGCGTTGGAAAAATTACAACATTGGCTGGAACAGAGTTTTGGCCAGCCCAGTGACAGCAAAGGCCGAACACAGCAGTTAGTGGTGCTGGCTATGGGAAAATTGGGCGCCCATGAGTTGAATTTCTCCTCGGATGTGGATTTGATTTTCGCCTATCCCCACAGCGGGCAAACCCTCAACGGGCCTAAATCCATCAGCAACGAGGAGTTTTTTACTCGCTTGGGCAGGCAATTCATCACCGTATTGGACCAGGTGACCGCCGAGGGATTTGTATTCCGAGTGGATATGCGCTTACGGCCGTTTGGTGAAAGCGGTCCCTTGGTTACCAGTTTTGACGCGTTTGAAAGTTATTACCAAATTCACGGCCGGGAGTGGGAGCGATATGCCATGATAAAGGCCCGAGCCATTACCGGTGGCGAGCAGGGCGAACGCTTATTGCAGATGCTGCGTCCCTTTATCTATCGGCGCTATTTGGATTTTGGTACCTACGACGCATTGCGTGACATGAAGAATCGCATCGAAACGGAGATCAAACGCAAGAGCATGGCCGATAACGTCAAATTAGGCCCTGGCGGGATCCGCGAAGTGGAGTTCGTCGGCCAGGCCTTTCAGCTCATCCGCGGCGGCCGGGAACCGGAGCTGCAACAGCGGCAGATACTCAGCATATTGGCGGTCTTGGGCGAGAAACAAATGCTGCCCGAGTTTGTGGTCAAAGAACTGGATACGGGCTATCGTTTTTTAAGAACCGTCGAAAACCGCTTGCAGCAGTTTGCCGACCAGCAAACCCATCTATTACCCAAAGAGGAGATTGGCAAACTGCGTTTGGCTTATGCTATGGGATTCACCGATTGGCCAGGCTTTGAAAAAGCGCTCAACCTGCACCGCAAACGGGTGCAAAACCACTTCCAGCAAGTATTCGCCGCCCCGCAAACCGAACACGCCAGCACTGAAAAACACGGATTCAGCGATGTCTGGCTGGGCATACTGGATGAATCCCACGCTATTGCCGTGCTGCAAGAGGCGGGTTTTGTGGACGCCAAGCAAGCCTGGGATTATTTGCGCGCTTGTCACGATTCATCGGCATATAGTGCGTTATCCAACCAAGGCAAACAGCGCATGGACCGGCTTATGCCATTGTTGCTGGGTGCGGTGGCACAGAGCGACCGGCCGGATCAAGTACTCAAACGGTTACTCGATTTAGTGCAAGCTATTGCCAGGCGAACCAGTTATTTGGCCTTATTGGTGGAAAATCCCATGGCGTTGTCGCAGTTGGTCAAGCTGTGCGCCGCCAGCCCCTGGATTAGCCATCACATTGCCCGCCAACCCATTCTACTGGACGAATTGTTGGATCCACGCAGCTTGTATGCGCCGCCGAAACGGGACCAGTTGGAAGTCGAACTGCGACATAGAATGGCGCACATCGCCGTCGATGATTTGGAGCAGCAAATGGACCTTCTGCGCCAGTTTAAAAACGCCAATGTATTGCGGGTGGCCGCCGCGGATGTTTTCGAGGCGGTACCGCTGATGGTGGTGAGTGATCATTTGACCTATATTGCGGAAACGGTGGTGAATAAGGTATTGGAGTTGGTCTGGCAGCAAATGGTGGCACGTCACGGCAAGCCCACCCATGCGGATGCTGATGCACAGCATTGTGGATTTGCCGTCATCGCCTACGGCAAACTGGGCGGCATAGAGCTAGGGTATGGTTCAGACCTTGACTTAGTGTTTATATATAGTGGTGATCAGAATGGATTTACCGATGGCGCTAAATCCGTGGCCAATTCGGTTTTTTATTCGCGCTTGGGGCAGCGAATCATTCATATCTTTACCGCCATTACTCCGGCAGGGGTGTTGTATGAAGTGGATATGCGCTTGCGTCCCAGCGGCGCCTCCGGCCTGCTGGTGACTCACGTGGACAGTTTTGAAGATTATCAACTCAACAAGGCTTGGACGTGGGAGCATCAAGCCTTGGTGCGGGCGCGACCGGTGGCCGGGGACAGCGCCGTGGGGCGGAAATTTGAGCGTATTCGCCAACGCGTATTGGCCCAACCGCGAGATCCACAAACAGTACGCAGGGAAGTGAGTGAGATGCGTGAGCGTATGCGCAAAGAACTACTGCCCGCCAATCAAACACAATTTGATTTAAAACAGGGCTTGGGAGGTATCACTGATATTGAATTTATGGTCCAATACGCAGTTCTGGTTTATGCCGCCGAATATCCGGAATTATTGACCTATACGGATAATATACGCATTCTGGAGACGATGATGGCAAAAGGCTTGATATCACAAGAGGATGGAGCAGCGCTCATTGACTGTTATAAAATCCTCCGTGGCCAGATCCATCGCTTAACCTTGCAAGAACAAGCGACTACGACCGCCGATGATTATTACGGTCAAATCGGCCGAAAAGTGCATCATCAGTGGCGCAAAGTGATGGGTCAAGTACAAGAAAGATAAATGAAAACGTGAATTGGGGTGTTGCTCGCGATTTGGGTTGTTTATCACAAGTAACTGCTTAGAAAGCAACTGCTTGGAATGTAACTACTTTAAGTAACAATATCAAAGTTGTAGAAGGAGAAAAATACATGTCTATGGATGATCGCGATGGCGTCATCTGGTTTGATGGAGAATTGGTTCCCTGGCGGGAGGCAAAAGTCCATGTGCTGACCCACAC
>JASFLF010000401.1:0-4465 GCA_050118235.1 Gammaproteobacteria bacterium
CGATAATATCGCATTTAAAACACTGGAAGCGGAAATGCCCATGATTATGGCCAGGTCGGTGGCGCGTGCCGTCGCCAAATACCAAATAACAAAAGAAATTGGCCGCAAAGATGATGCGCTGGGTTTGTTAAGCAACATCATAAATATGGTTACCGAGAGGGCGGATACCCGCAGTTGGTTAACCTTGCCGAAGAACATTTATTTGGTGCGAGCGGCGCTGGAGCCGGGCGTATATGATATCAATCTGGAGTATTTGTCCACCTATGGTACTTTGTTAGAAAGCAAACTGGTAAAAAACGTAACTATCAATGCGGGTGAAACCCGCTATCTGTCTTATCATCGGGTGCCTTCACTGGCGTTGCAACAAATACGTCACTGAGCGGCAACCCATAAAGAATGGGCAAGCGAGGCAAGCAATGAAAATTATTCCCTATTTAATGACAATGACGATTGCCGTAGTTCTGGTCACCGGTGGCTGCGCCAGTAAAGAAAAACGTCAGGAAACCATGCAACCCGACTGGGTCGTTGGCGAGAGTTCCCAATATCCCAAGTCGCTGTACTTGACAGGCCAAGGTTCCGGCGAGACTCTGGAACTGGCCAAACAATATGCTCGGGCCGATTTGGCTAAAATATTCGAAGTTCAAATCAGTGAAACCAGCCGCGATGTGCAAACCGTCGAAATAGAAAACGACATCGCGACATCCCAGTCTCAGGCCGAGCGTTATATCAGCAGCCATGTCAATCAGATCTTGTCCGGCGTGGAAGTGGCCGGCACATGGCAAGATCCGCAATCCCGGCGCTATTATGCTCTCGTGGCTCTCAATCGAGATAAAACCGCCAGAGCCCTACGGGAGGACATCAGGCATTTGGATGAAGCCAGTGCGCGAAACATTCAAAAAGCCCGCCAGGAAATCGACCGCTTACGCTTGGCGGCTCATGCTTACAACGCCTATGTGGCTCAGTTGGAGCGCGCGGCCATTCAGAAAAAGCTACGTATTGTCGATCCGGCGGGCGTCGGTGATCCGCCGCAACTGGAATTGGCGAAACTCAAGGCCGACTACGAACAAGTGCTGGGGCGCATCCACATTACAGCCCAATCACCGGATAAAACCGTTGAGGACTTGGTGGCCGCCGGTCTTTCCCAATCCGGATTTAGTGCCGATGGGCAAGGAGGCTCCGGTTATATATTGAAAGCAACCTTGGAAAAAGTACCTGTTATTCAGCGGGGAAATTTCTACTGGCTGCAAGCGGCGATGACTTTACAATTACAGGAAAATAATCCGGCTGCCACCGTACGGGGCTCGGACCGTTGGGACATCAAAGTGTCCGCCACCGATAAAGGACTGCTGGAAAAGCGACTCAATGATAAGTTAAGTCAATTTAACCAACGTAAATATCGGGATATGATTCTCAACTTCGCGTTAGCTGACGCAAAATAGTGTGATGTCCGCGCAAGTCTTGTATTGGTGGTTTCTACACTAGTGTACTGTATAAGGAGAGTTGTCGTGGCACAAATAGAAATCGATAATGAAGAAATCCTGATGCTGGAAGATATTCTGCAGAGTTATCTTTCCGACTTGCGCATGGAGATCGCCGATACTGACTTAAAAGATTTTCGGGATCACTTAAAAGTCAAAGAAGAATTTATCAAGGCGTTTTTAAAACGCATGTCCGAGCAGAAATAGTGTTATTTAATGTGTCCGTCAATTGATGCGGCAAATTGTTGACAAAGACGGTTCTGCTTTTTTGATAGAACATTTCATAGCTGCGGACATTGCCGACAGGTATTGCCAGAGTTTATTGAGGGACATTCATTGGCAAGAAGAACACTATACGATTTATGGCAAAACGGTCACCGCGCCCCGTTTGGTCGCCTGGTACGGCGACCCGCAAGCATCCTACCGCTATTCCGGAATTGCCCACACGCCGTTACCGTGGCTGCCTTTGTTAGCCGAATTAAAAATCCAAATCGAACAACAATCCAAGCAGAGTTTTAACAGCGTACTATGTAATCTTTATCGCAGTGGCCAGGATTCCATGGGATGGCACGCGGACAAAGAGCCCGAACTGGGAAACAATCCCTATATCGCCTCGCTCAGTTTTGGGGCAGCCCGTTTGTTCAAGTTTCGCCACCTTAAAACCAAAGATACCGTCGACGTGATATTAGAAAATGGCAGTCTGCTATTAATGGGTGGCGAGTTACAATATCACTGGCGGCACTCCCTGCCGAAAACCACCAAGGTTAGTGAACCCCGTATAAATTTAACCTTTAGGAAAATCGTTACTTAAGACGATTTACAATAAAGGCTCTATCGGTAAAAAACTCATTAAAAATACTTGAACGCGTTTCAACCATGGTGCTTCAGCATCCGGGGAGTCGGTCTTGGCGTTCCAGCTGTTTTCCGGTTGCATATCGATTTGAATCCGGCGTTCCACTTGCGCAGCCAACTGTGGGTTATAGATTAACACGCCGATTTCAGTATTGAGATTCGCCGAACGCGGATCGAGATTGAACGTGCCGATAAACAGGATTTGACTGTCGATTACCATGGTTTTGGCGTGTATTGCAAATACTGGAGGGATTTTGCCCAACTCATGTAGGCGTTCAAACAGTTGTTTTTGTATGGCAGGATACGGTTTGTATTCAAATATCCCTATACCCATTTGCAGCAACAAGTCCCGCTGATTTACGTACCCGCTGAACGCATACAAATTGTCTGTAGAAGCTAAGGAATTGGTATTGATGTTAATGTTGACGCCTTTTTCAAGGAGTTGCGCAAACAATGCTTCGCCACCTTTGGGTACGATTAAATACGGTGATTGAATGCTTAAGCGATGCTTGGCTTTTTTTACCGCGTCTATCAACAAACTGGTGCTTTGACCCCCGCCTTCCAGATCATCGGTGGTGTTCTTGCCGGGCATGTCGTGGACAAATTGAGCCTCACTCCAGGAAAGATTCTCCAATAAATCTTGCATGCGGGGTGTCATATTCGACAAAGTTTGCCGTATGTGCGGGGCGAAGTTTTCGGGATCATTGGCATAGTCATGCAATTGTCGATAAACCGTGTTAATTTTTTCCTCGCTTATTGCGACTTCTTCACTATTTAACAAACTCTCCACGGATACGGATAAAGGGCTGTCCCAGAAGTTCTGAAAGCTGGTTTTAATGTCCTGGGTAACGGCACCGGCTAACAACACGTCCCGGTCGCGAAAGTTATATTCATGATCATAGTCATAATACTCATCGGCCATGTTACGGCCGCCGATAATGGCGATTTGCCCATCGTACAACACAACTTTATCGTGCATGCGCTGGTTCGCTTGTCGAAACCCGGTGAGCAAATTAATGAGCCGACCCCCAAAGGTAACGCCGACACTGTGTTGAGGATTATAGATTTTGATGTTGATGTTGGGGTGGGCGTTGAATGCCAGCAGCACTTCATCATCGGCATCCACCAATAAATCATCAACGATGACCCGAACGCGTACCCCCCTGTCTGCCGCGTTTAGCAATGCCTCAGTGGCTAATATGCCAATATTGTCGCTACTCCAAATAAAATATTGCACGTCAATACTGTGCTGCGCTTGTTCGCTCAACCAGGCTCGCGCCAGCAACGATTCTTCGCCTTTTTCCAGGACATAAGCACCGGTTTGGGTTTGATGCTGAGGTAGATTCAGTGCTAACCCACTTTGGGGGGCGCTCGGTTGCGCCTTCGCGGCAAAACTGCTCAACAGTAGCAATAACAGTAAGGCCGGTTTTATCCGCCGTGTAAGACAAATTTTTAGAGATATCATAGTCACTTAGTGTACTGTATCGTATTAAATATGGAAATCTACAGGGAATAAGAGACAGTACATTTACTAATGTAGATTGATTGATCGCTGGAAATTTAAATTATGATGCAACCGATAGCCGCGTGATTTTCCAAATCCGGGTAAATTTTTCATTGCCGCAAGGTCAAATCAATCGGTTGTGGTGTAAGTATTTGATTAATCCATAATATTTGTAAGTTGCCTGAATATTTAAATTGGGAAATAATCTATCATCGCTTGTATGTCAAAAGGGAGTGACTATGAAAATTGCTGTAAACGGATTAATTTTGCTGCCATTGCTGGTGCTGACGGGCTGCGCATCCATGAATACACCCTCGTCATCGTTGATAGAGACAACACCTGTTATAACGATTGGTGACAATGGTGTTGCACCTGCGGAACACATTGTATTTATCCCGGCAAATACCGATTTCCCGGTCGAATTATCGGTGAAAGGCTCTGTATTCAATAATGATGTATCATCAAAGGTGATGGTTAGTTTCAAACAAGATATGTATTTGTATGGATACTGGGCAAGCCTGGACGGTAAAACCTGGGTCAATTCTCACAAGCTTATGAATGTCGAGCCATCGGGTGGCTTTGATGCATCCGGTGGTAAAGTGGAAGTTCGATTAAATCTTGCAAAATGAAA
>JASFLF010000402.1:0-4458 GCA_050118235.1 Gammaproteobacteria bacterium
CGGCATGTCTAGTCTTTGTAGTGAATTTCCAGGCATTATCGAGTAGATTTTCCAGAGCAATTCGCAATAATCGAGAATCTCCGGTAACAAACACATTAGGTTGGATTTTGATATCCACTTTGCGCTGCGGATTACGTTCGACCAATGACGTGGCGATTTGATTAGCAATATCACTGAGGCACACGTTGGTCAATTCCGGCCGGGTGCGGCCAATGCGTGATAAATGCAACAAATCGTCGATCAGTTGCCCCATGCGCTGCGAAGACTTGCGGATACGTTGCAAATAGTGCTTGGCATCGTCGTCGAAAAGTTCATTGTAGTCTTCTGCCAGTGTATAAGAAAAACCGTCGATAGCTCGTAATGGAGAACGCAAATCGTGTGACACACTGTAGCAAAAGGATTCTAGCTCACGGTTGGCGTGCTGTAATTCCCGGGTACGGGATTCGACACGCACTTCCAAGTCCCGCCGCGCCGAATCCAACGCTTTTACTAAGTCATGTTGAACACGGCTGGTATACCATTCCCGAAATGCAAGAAATACCGTGAAAAAAAACAGCGCAACGGTCATTAAGCGCAGTAGATTTTGATCCATTTTTTCCCAGAACAGAGCCGCCACCACCAAGACCATGCCTAGGGCGATGGCTGGCATAACACCTTCCACATAGGACAAGCGCCGTACGCGGGTTTGCGGTCCCTGGTTTGCCGCGGTTGGTTGCAGAGAATCCTGTTCACTGGCCGCCAAATATTGCAAGGCAAAAGCAGCTAACCAGTACACATTGATATAATTGAGCGCATCGAAACTTTCACCCAACAATTCAAATGAATAAAGTAATACTGTAGCCGCGTGCAAAAATAACGATCCTAACAACGTTCCGAACACATGATAATAGTGCTGCCAAGAATAATACCAAAAACAGAACAAGGTGAAAAAAAATGCCAGTGAATACAACACCGGATACGCCACTGCAACCCCGATAAACGCCGTCGTTTGACCGCTCACTGTGATAGGAATATACAAGATTATCACTACCACCATTGCGATGGTGCTTAGAATTATACCCAGATTACCGACCTGAATGAGTGTAAATCTGGCGTTGGGTACTTCCAAACGAAAGAACACGGTACCCATTACAAACAAAGGCGCGAAACTCAGAAAAAAACCATCTGCCGCGGAAGGAAACGGTACCGCGATTCCGGCCGCCAGTTCATGAAAATCCCAAATCAACATGCCAATAAACCAACCCAACGCCGCTAATCCGTAGCATAGCCAAGCGGCTCGCTGATTGGGCTTTTGTTGGTGATAAGCCGTATGTAATGACTTCAGCGCGGCTGCCAGGGAAGCCAGCGTCCATGCGGTATCGCTCCACCACTGCGCGCCAATCTCGCCCAACCATCCCGAATATGTCACCAGCGCATACACACCAACAAAGGTCCACCACAAAAAATGTATTTTTCGGCGCTTTAATTTGACAGCCCATGCCGTGGTGGTGGAATCGGTTGAATTGGTAAATGCTTTTTTATCCATAGCGTACATTCCAGTTGGAGTATCTACCGCCTGGGTCCCCCTCCGCCTCTACCGTTTCCGCCACCTCTTGATGCTCCACCTGCCTGGGGACTCCTATAGTACTGGCTGCGTTGTTCACCCCGTTGCCTGGAATGGTAGCTGCGCTCTAATTGCTCTTGTTTGCTTCCGCCTTTATAAACCGTAGACGGACCAAAGTCCGGCCGCTGAGAAGATATTTGCGAAGGCTTTTGAGTTTGCCGTTGTGCAGGGCGTTGTGACGGACGCTGTGATGGCCGCCCTTCCCGACGTTCTGTTTGTCGCTGCGATGGACGCGGTGAAGGCCGCTGTGACGGCTCGCCGAAATGCGATTTCCAGCCATCTTTATGTCGTTGCTCCCAACCTTTGTCGGTTTTACGGAGCACGTTGCCTTGACGGTCTGTATAAATATTATTGGGTCGTTTGTCCAGTGGTTTTGCTGTTGGTCTTTGAATGGGTAACGGAGTGGGGTTTACTCGCGCCTTATTGCGATCATTGCGGTATATATTTTGACTCGACGTATGAGGTTGCCCTATGCGGTAACCTGCTCGGAAGCCCGCGTACGCGCCATGACGATGTCCGTGCCGATAACTATAGTAGTAACTTCGATAATGCGCCGGCCCCCACCAGCCGCCGCGATACCAATTACCATATCCGATACTAAAATAAAACGGCCCCGTGCTATAGCTAAATCCAAACCGCCATCCGCTATAGGGATTCCAGCGCACATGATATCCCCAGGTGGCGGGCCGGGGGTAATACCAATATCCGTACCAACCAGGGTACCAATAGCCGGTACCATACACTATAGTGCCATGGTACACATAAGTGTACATATAACCCGGCGTGTAACCCACATAAACCACATCCGGTGTGGATTTGTAAATATACACAAAAGTCACATGATACAGCGGCGAGTCAGTCGGAATAGTATATATCACTTGCGGTATGGCTGTAGCGATCAGCCACGGTCCGGTGGGCCTGTCTGCCACAAACCACACGGCATTGTCACAAGCGTAATATTGATTGTTTACTTGAATGACAGGGGTTGCCGTATTAACGGCATACAGCATAGTAGTGCTTTTTATTTTTTCAAACTTCGGCTCACCATCATACTCCACTTGCAACGTTGCCTTATTGCGATCCACGGTCGCGGTTTGTGGAATTTGCGTATCTAACACCGCCTCTTTGGCTATATCGGTCCCCGGCACTGCGTATAACACCGTACCAATTTCCGATTCCTCCGGTATTTTGGCAAAATCTTTGGGTAAGTCTTTACCGTCAACATAACGCCATGGTCCTTGCATATTCGCACTACGATACCAGCGCCCGGCCAGCAAGATATAATAGTTTTGTTCCTGGATATGCATAAGAACATCGCTTTCCGTATTGCTCATATATAACAAATCAGTGCCGGATATGGGCGTAAACTCCGGTTTGCCTTTTGATGAAATCAGCTCAGTGGGCTGAGTTGCGACGATGACTTTTGGCGTTTCACCGGATTTTAATGGTTCTCGTTCAAGCTCCGGGGCATCGGTGTGTTCTCGTATTGGCTTAGATGCCGCAATTTCGTTGGATACGTTACTGGTAATCCGCCACTCACCTCTTATATCCTTAGCGGTGTACCAGGTGTCTTTGCCAGCGTACAGGTAGTAGGTTTTATTGTTCGGATTTAACAGTAAGGTAAACGGCGTGTTGACTACCCGCATAATCTTGGAATTTACCTGTTGTTGTAATCTCGGTTCGCCATCAATTGACACCAAGACCGCAGGTTCTTCAACGAAAATAATGTGCGGGGGCTTGGTGCCGATTTTTTCCGCCGCCGCCATACGTTTCTCTTCCATTTCCAAGGTTGTTAGCAATCGGTCCATTGAAATGACTAGATCCCATTTGGGCATTTCTCTTTCCAATAAGTCTTTTAAGCCATTCGCCTTGTCTTTGTTTTGTTCTGAAAATCGTACGTTAGTCACAGTCACATCGGCAATTGTCGCCGAACGTTCATCTCTGTCAGTATCCAGGCGCGCCTCGAACCAGACTGCGCCGAACACCGGCTCTTTAACATCTTTGAGTTCAACCGCCACCGCTGCCCGTGCTTTGAGGCGATTGCCCTCCAGCTGCTCCGGCTGAGGCTGATAAACGACAACGTCTCCTTGATCGAAACTAATTTGTTGAGGCCAGTTTCCCCAGAAATCTTGCTCTGCCGCAATGGCGAAAGCCGACCAGTAAAAAACTCCTATAACGATCAATGCTTTTGAATAACTGTGCATTTTTGCCCAACCTCTTGATCAAACCACATGAATTCGACTCTCACGGGTGGAATACACAATATGGCATTATGGATTTTTCTACAACTCTTCAATAAATAAAATTTATATCATTAGGATTATTAATTCGGAAAAATCGAGAATCCGACTTTTAATGGAAAACCCTGCGCTTGGTTTTTGGGGTGGGAAGTAAATACATTTCTATTAATAGGAGATGTGATGCCACATCTCCTATTTTTAATCACATGCGGTTAATGGGAATTACTGTAAAAACAATTCGAATACAATGTCTCGAACACGATGCAACGAAAGCAATACTACGAAACCAATGCTACGAAACCAATACCACAATTAGAATGTGACGCAAAATTCGGTTTCCGCAATCAACCTTCTGCCACATAGTCATCAGAATCATTTCCCATAAGAACCTTGGGATCATGGGGCTCCAGACTGACGTAATCGCTGCGAGTCTGGTCATTCTCGAAATAGATCTCTATACCGTTCTCACCATCACCTTCATAAATACAGGGATGATCCTCAATATCGGATACGTCTCGAAGGGTTATAGGATCGGTCGTCGTTCGGATATTCATGGATACCTCCGCTGAGGAATATTAAGATATATTAACAATAGAAGACCAAGCAATTTAGTCT
>JASFLF010000403.1:0-4446 GCA_050118235.1 Gammaproteobacteria bacterium
AGACAAAATACATTACGTATTTAATTCCCATTGTCGTACTGATGTTTGTACCTTATTTTATGGGGGTGGGCATGCAATCCACCAAAGAAGATGGCAGCCAGAAGACTGCTGACAAGGTGTATGCGGCTCTGCAGGCAAACCGAGTGACTTTTGAAAAATCTGTTGTAGACCGCTTAAGCCGTGAGGACAGGTTGATTAAGGCGAGTGAGCACTGGGTGCAAGATAAGGCGTTGCCGTTACCGGAGCAAATAGACCAACTGAGTTCGATCGAGCTTGCTAACAGCGCGGCTAATTCAAATTACAGTTTACAATCCTTGTGGGCGATCAACCAAGATAATTTCCCGCAGAGTGTTAAAGAACGCGAAGGATTGATTTATATCCTGAAGAATCCCGGGCAAAATTATTACACCACGGTGGAACTCAATGGCCGCAAATATTTCATGGCCGTGTATCCCGATAAGGCAATTTCTCAGGCATGCGTTGAATGCCATAACAATAACAAAAATAGTCCCAAGCAGGATTTTCACGTGGGTGACTTAATGGGTGGGGTGGTGGTACGCATACCGCTCAGTTAGAGAAGGGTAATGTAATGACTCGGCCCGCACGCCGGGATAATCTATTCACTCTGCTTATTCATTAAACCACGAAGGGCACGAAGGATTTTAAATTGGTTTTTTTTCGTGCCTTCGTGATTAATTTCATGTTCGGCACTCCAAATTATGAAGAATTAAATAACTCAGAACTTACCCTTTAGCCCACAACGGAAATATATTATTCAACGGTTCACTGATTCTTCGTTGTGGCAGCGCGTCCAGCCAGGCCAGCAACGGGCTCCATTGATCACAACTTACCGTCGCCCGCGGCTTGATTAATTCATGAATGCTCAGGCCTTGCTCCGAAGCACGAATATAGTCCTGACTTTCGCGAAAGGTCGCCACATAAGGCAGCTCCAGTGTGGCGAGAAAGCGCCGCAGTTGTTTAAACACCCGAGTGTTTTCCTTTACCCGATTGGCAACCACCGCGATGTTGGTGCCGAAATGCCGAGCTTTCCCCACTAATAACAAATCACGAATAAAATTGGCGGCGGCGTGGATATCAATGGGTGAGGGCAGAACCGGGATGATGATGGTGTCTACCCTTTGTACATAGTCCGCCAGGCGAAAACCGGTCACCCCGGCCGGCGCATCGATAACGACCCAGTCCGCCTGCGAGGGAATATGCAATTGCCAGGAACGGGTCAGATCCATGCGGTTTTTGAATGCCGCAATACCATAGATCACGGGTTTGTCTTTGGGGCGCTGACTCAACCATTTTGTGGCCGAGCCTTGGGGGTCGTAGTCCAGCAATGCGGTGCTATGGCCGCGGTGAGCGAAGTAACCGGCCAAATTCGTCGCAATGGTCGATTTGCCACTGCCGCCTTTGCTGTTGAAAACTAAAATCCGGTGCATGCGGATTATTTGTCAGTAAAATCATTCATTAACGCTATATCGGCATTGGCACGGGAATCTTCACATTTGATTGTCCCTAGGTTTTAAAAAAAATTTCACCACGAAGCGCACGAAGAGGAAGAAAGATAACAATGCGCTATCAATATTTGCTTCCGAGTATAGCTTCATTTCATTTTGGGCCAAACGAAAGTGATAAAAAGGTGGGGGTAAGGTGGATTATGAAACAATATTTATACAAAAGCATTTTTCTAAATTCTTACATGGTGCGAACCAAATGCTGACGAGAAACGTCTCTTAAGACACAGATTATTAGTCTTTGGCCGATAACCTTAAGCCGGTGTCACTGGCGCCTGAGCAGAAGCGATTATTTGGTTAAGAATATTGCGCAGAAAAATGTTATAATCGGCACAATTGTATCGGGTAAGGAATAGTCGTCCCTGGCGTTTGTTTGAAATAGGGTTGGCGTCTTTTTTTGGAATAGGTTACGCGTGTCGGCATAGTCAATAACCCTTCATTTCAGTGCGTCCAAAGGCCAATACTAACCACAATGGTGCGTGCATTGGCGGTCAATTTTTAGAAATGCGGCAAAAGTCGCGAAATTTTCACGATAGAATGCGATTTTAAATTAATGTTGTCATAGGCTTGAAACTTGCTCGGATTACCATAATCTTTTTTTAAATACTTATTGAATGAGAGGTTTAATGTTTTTTAATGGCTAATACTCACCTAGCGCCAAGACGCCCCGTGGTATTGATGATTTTGGATGGCTTTGGAGTCAATCCGGGCCGAGTCAACAATGCCATACTACAGGCGCATACCCCAAACCTTGATGCTTATTTTTCGCGCTATCCGCATTCCACATTGAGCGCCTCCGGACATGCGGTTGGCTTGCCCGACGGGCAAATGGGCAATTCGGAAGTTGGCCACCTAACCTTGGGTTGCGGATCCATCATCCGCCAGGATTTAGTCAAAATTAACGATGCCATCGAAAGCGGTGAATTCTTCAACAACCGCAACTTGAATCGGGCTATTGACATCGCCGTTTCCTCCGGCAAACCCGTGCACTTAATGGGATTGGTTTCCGACGGTGGCGTTCACAGTCACAACGACCACATTTTGGCGTTGATCAGGCTGTGCAAAGCCCGCGGCGCGACCCCATTGCTGCACATGATTACCGATGGCCGGGATACGCCGCCCAAATCCGGTATCCACTACCTGGAAGAGATTGAACCGGCGCTGAACGAAGCCGGCGGCACCGTGGCCACTGTTATGGGCCGTTATTTTGCCATGGACCGGGACAAACGTTGGGAGCGCACTGAATTGGCATGGCGTGCCTATATTCTTGGTAAAGGCAGAAATGCCAGTTCCGCCCATGCCGCCATCGAGAGCGCTTACGCCATGGGCGAAACCGACGAATTTATCAAGCCCGTGGTGTTAGCGGGACATAAACCCATGCAGGCCGGCGATCAAGTGATCTTTTTTAATTTCCGCAAAGACCGCCCCAAGCAAATGGTAGCGGCTTTGGCGTTGGATGATTTTACCGGCTTTGACCGTGGTGATTGCCCCAAACCGGAAATTACCTGCATGATGCGGTACGACAAGATGTTCCCGTTTTCCTATGCCTTCGAACCGGAAAAGCCCACTATCACTTTGGGACAAGTCATTGCCGAAGCGGGGCTGAAACAATTTCATTGTGCGGAAACGGAAAAATACGCCCATGTCACCTATTTCTTCAACGGCGGGCGCACCGATCCCTATAGTGGTGAAACCCAAATGCTTATTCCCTCGCCTAAAGTCGCCACCTATGACTTAAAGCCGGAAATGAGCGCCGCTGAAGTGGCCGATGCCGTTGTTGACGCCATCAAATCCAACCAATATGCGTTCATATTGGTGAATTTCGCCAATGGCGATATGGTCGGGCACACAGCGGTCGCCCCCGCGGTAATCAAAGCAGTGGAAACCTTGGACGAAGTGGTGGGCAAAGTGCTGGGCGCCGCCGTCGCCAACGATTATTCCGCTATCTTAACCGCCGATCACGGGAACTGCGAAGAACTGGTGGACCCTGCCAATGAGGCGCCGCATACTCAGCATACCGCGTACCCCGTCCCCTGTTTATTGATCGACGAGACCACGTGGCAATTGTCGTGTGAGGGCGGATTGGCAAACATCGCGCCCACTGTGTTGGACTTAATGGGTCTGGAAAAACCGCACGGCATGACGTCTAAATCGCTGCTGTTAAAACCTTGCAAAAAAGACGATCACCATGTTAAGTCTTTAAAAGGTGCCGCTTAGCTTCGTCGCTAATCAGGGCGCTCAGCAAGACATACAATAACCACGCATTCAACAAGTGCCAGATAAAATGGGTCCCTACCGGGACCCATTGGCACAACTCCCTATCGATGGTTCGAAACGCCAGCGAGGCGGTAAAAATCCCGCCCGCCGCCAACAGGCGCCGGCGCAACGCGTGTTTGGTTGCGTACAAATACCCTGCTACCGCCAGCAACGTCAACCAGCCCGGCCCGTAAAACATCGAACCGTTCAACACATCGCGGGGAAACTCCATCACGGCGGTGACGTTCAACAATTGAAATCCGAAAAACACCAGCACCAGCCCGCGCCACTTAAAGCCAAACACCCGGTGAAACAAGCTCAACAAATACACGTTCATAAACAGCAAAATGGGGATGACATCCGCCAGCACCGTGAATCGGGTAGGTACTAAATGCCACAGACCGCTGCCTAGGCCGATGGCGAACATCAGGATGATCAACAGCAGAAAATCCCAATGTGCGGTGGTGCTAAACGCCGAGTGTCTGCGATACTGCAACAGCGCCAGCACACCGGCTGCAATGAATGCCAGGTTGGTAAACGCATTGAGCGGTTCCTCCCAGAGTCCTGGGAGAGTGCGCTCGCAATAAGCAGTGACAAAAGGTTGATTTAAGTCTGGTGACATTGTTGTGGTTGGTTTTTGAAAAACGCCATCGGAGCCGAGCACGGC
>JASFLF010000404.1:0-4440 GCA_050118235.1 Gammaproteobacteria bacterium
TTAATTTTGTTTTAACTTCATCAACCAGATCACGCCAGCCGGCGTTGGCCACACCCATAGTGCCACTCGTGGTGACAATTCCAAGGAACAATACACAAACGAGCGAACGTAACTTCGTTGAATTTTCTGTTTTTTGATCAGGCATCTTAATGAGTGTTTGGGTTGCTTAAAAGGAACTGGGCATTAACAGTGCCGACATAACCTGCATATTTGTTGCCAAATATGACGGAAAGAAAAGATGTATTTACAGTTACTTCCAACCGTGCCGAAACAAAAGGTAACTGTCGCCGACATCTACTCTGCCATTAGCAAACTGGCCAAAACCTACTTCAAGATAGCCCGTAGGGTGGATTAGCAACGCTTTTTGTTCCGCAATTCGCCGTTGTTAATAATATATTTTATTTGTGCACCTACTCATTTTCTCTTCCATCATTAAGAGTTAACGCCTTTTATGGCGGAATACGCTGAAGCTATTCCGCCCACTATTATTTATATTACTTATTCCCTAGCGAGCATTCGTAATTTACTAAAAAACAATAGTACTCTATAGGAGCACTAAGAGAGTGTTTCAAAAGCAATATTGGGGCGAAATTGGCCTTGTTATGATTTTTGACACACCCTAGGCAAACAACGGAAGTACAAAATCTATTCCGTTCGTTTCCTTAGCAAGTCATCCCGGTCGGGGCGTAAGGAGGCTGGCGGATAACCCGGGATTAATGAACGTCTAGTCCGGCGCGTTTGTAATCGGCTTTTGTCATTCCCCTTGGCAGAGGAGGTGGCGGTTCAGGATTAATTGGCTTAAATCGGATTCTCTGGACTGTATGCGGATTGTGGCATTCAGTACATACCCACCATCGCTTCTTACCGCCTGTCTTCCACTCGCCGATTCTTTTTCCGTGTATGCCTTCCCGCCAATCAATATACTTTTCACCATGACAGGAGCCACATAATCTTTGCGGCTGACTAAAGGTTATCTCATTCCCACGGCGATCAAGCAGCCTGTTACGATTTGTGGCGCTATGACAATCGAGGCACCACATTGCCCCTCGCCCGTGCATCAGTTGAAGAGAATTCTTGACGATATCTTGATGCATCCCGATCAACCTTGGTTTTTTATCCTTTGGAAAGGGTACTGTAATGCCATTGTGACAGGTCTTACAGCCGTCAGGCCCCATGTTATAGTAGGTCAAACGCGGTTCCCTCGGCTTTACCACCGCGTTGGTAAAATCACCTTGCGTCTCATCGGTAATTTCCGGCATTTCGCCTATAGGTATCGTTCCATCAAACGGATCTCCATACCACAAAACACCGCCGGTGGTATTTGAACATTTGATATTGGGATAGCCATACTGCGGAACGGCGTTCTCGGTCCTTGCGACGGCGGTGTATTTTTCCCTGCTTTCAAAACAGTCTGTCACTGGCTGGGCACCTATTGCTGCTTTCGCCTGTTCCTCCTCCGCGGAAGGTTTGGTCTTTTTGACATCCAGGCCTCCTACCAGCGCCAAGCCGCCAGCGATAACAGCAAGCAGCGCAAGAACAATTATTACTGTTGTGGGTACGCTCTGCGGTTTCATCTTAATGATTGTCCTTCTTTTCCTGTCCACAAATTACTTATTGAGCCTATGCACGACATGTATGTCAGTCATCACTTATTCAGAGGTTTCTTAAGTTCATAGACGTGGCCTAGGAGGTAACCGCCGGCTTGCGGTACCTCACTTCACCAGTCAATATGCCGACTGCGCCTTTTACTATAAGGGTCAACGATAAGAATCCTACAGCCCAGGTAGACACCACATTGTATAGCTCGATAAATGTTGGGTGGTATTCGACGTATTCTCCAAGTGGCGAGGGACTGAAGGCGGGAAACACAAGCATCATTGGCTTTTCCATTAGGATCGCCAGGAATACTACGACGCACACTAGTGGAAGCCAGCGATCATAACTTTTCCTGATCTTTGGGATGAGTATCGCAATAAAGCAAGCGACTATCGCTCCAACCGTTCCCCAGAACCAGGGCACGTACATGTTGAGCCCGTTGTGCCCGAACATGCTGTAATTCAGCGGCGCGGCGTGCTCGGTGTTCGAGTAGAGCGCCGTAAAATACTCGGCAGCGAACACCAGCATGATGATGCCCAGGCTCCATCCGATGATCGTCGACATCAAATCGATGACAGAATCGTTGATGTGAAGCTTACTGTTCTTTCTGATAAGCAGAAATAACAATATGACTAACGAAGGTCCTGATGCGCCAGCCATGGCCAGAAATCCGAAGGGCATTACCGCCGTTGACCACGCCCCCATCCTTGCATTACTGCTGAGCACGAATGCCGTGCAGATGTGAATGAGCGGCCCCCATACAATGGCCAGATAGATAACCGGAGTAAACCATCTTGCCAAAGCTTTCGTGTCAAACTCGCCGACATATTTCTTGTAAAGAATGTAGGAAATGCCTATCAGGTTGAGGTACAGATACACGTTCAGAACAATCGTGTCGTATACGAGCATCGAATTGGGGAAGTTCAAATAACCTACGAACGGCATCATATGCCACAACCTATCCGGTCTTCCCATGTGAAACAAAATAAACGTTATGCCCGTGGCCACGAAAACCATGGCGATGATCTCGCCTATCACGGCTAGTTCCTTCATATCTTTGCGATGATAGAAGTAGCCGGGCGCGACCACCAATATCGCAGCCGCCGCTACGTGCGCCGTGAAAATGAAGTTTGCAAAAAACAATTCCATCGGTATCTGGTCCGTCGCGCCGATGGTGATAAGGCCCTCGTTAAGCTGTATGTACGCCGTATAAGAGCCTGTCACAATGATGAAAAGCAGGAAAAGGAGCCAAGCTTTGTACTTCACCCCCCCTTTCAGCGCATATTTACCAACGTCCAATATAAAAGATGTTATTATTTTTTTTCTCATGTTGTGTACTCAGCCGATATAGTAAAAGAATTTCGGATAGGTGCTCATCTCATCCTTAAACCTGAAAACTTTCTTTGTGGCCAGAATTTTTCTGACATCACTTTCAGGATCGAGGAGATTACCGAATTTTCTCGCGCCCACAGGGCAAGCCTCCAGGCATGCGGGATTCCTGCCCTCTCTTGTCCTTTGCAAACAGAATGTGCATTTTTCCATGACGCCTCTCATCCGTGGTCGGTTTCCAAAATAGTGGGTCTTTGGATTCATCTCTTCAGGGGGAAGATTAGGCTCACCCCAATTAAAGTGTCTTGCCTGATAGGGGCATGCGAGTTGACACATCCGGCAACCTATACACCAGTTATAATCGATTAAAACCACGCCATTAGGATCACGGAACGTTGCCCTTACGGGGCAAGCCTTAACGCAAGGTGGTTTTTCACACTGCTGGCACTGGACGGGCACATAGAAATAACTCTTATCGGGCACCAACTCATCATCAGAGTAATAGCTCTCGGCGTGTTCAGTGGAAAGCCCACCGACGGGAGCATACGCATTACCACCAACCTGGACACCGTAGTCACCTATGGCGCTGGATTCAGGATAGCCCTCGTCCAATTTGTCAGCCGAGAAGGCTAAATTCCCTTTCGGGATTTTCATTACCTGTATCCATTGAATGACGGGGTTATAGCGGGACTGATTGTTCTCCTTCACACAGGCATGCACACAACGTCTGCACCCTATGCATTTGGAGATATCAAGAGCATAACCGAACAGAACGCCTTCCAGAGGGGGCGCATTGGACACAGTCGTTTTCTTCCCATATTGCGCGGAATATCGCTTTTCCAACCGGGCGATGGCCTCCTGTTTATCCTCATCGGACATAAGAACAAAATGTCCTTGAAACCATTCAGCAGATGTTATTTCGGCATCGGGATTAGGGGAACCTTCGGATACTTCTGCCGAAGCATTGCTTGACACTAGCGTCGCCGCGCCGGCAATGCCAACATTCTTCAGAAAATCACGACGACTTGTTTTTACGCCTTCTTCTTTATTATTGGTCTCGGCTTTTTTGTCTGACATCAATGTCTCCAATCGCAAATACGGAGTAATAAAAGCTATACGTTATATTTATTGTGGATCTCAAGGATTTCATCAAGCATTTGTTTTTTTTCATTGTCCGTCATGGGCACCCATTGTTTTCGCAGCCATGCGTTTTTCTGCCTATTGATATCATTCACATTATTATCATTGATTACTTGTATTGAATTGGTACTCGCAACCATCAGCTTGCTCAGATAGTTTGCTGCCGCAACGAAGCCTACTGCAGCCGCCATCTTTTTGAAGAAAGTTCGTTTAGATTTGTCTGCCTTAGTCATTAATAGGCTCCTTGTTTTTTTTAGTAGTAAGATCCGCCTGATAAACACAATGTGTTACCTGATCTCTCCTCGTGGCATGTGTGCCCTCAAGCACCTCAGCGCGTCTGACAAAGCGGAATATTGTTCAAAGAATTCACGGGTA
>JASFLF010000405.1:0-4436 GCA_050118235.1 Gammaproteobacteria bacterium
TTATGAAACCATTATTTACAAATATTAAAGAGGTATAAAGGCACCTTAAAATTTTTTGTATCTATTTGAATTCGAACAAAGTGGACGCTGACTTTGTGTACTAAACATAATACACACCAATCATAGTACATAAACATTTCACTCCATGGACATTCCGAACATTTAAAACATATTTTTCTTTGCAAAAAGCCCCTTACTTTATTTGTTTTTGCTTAATAAGTGTGCGCCCTGTTACTTGTTGGTGCGATTATACGTGACTTAAAAACAAACAAAATATCTAACTTTCTGTAAAGAAAGAAGAATAGCTGTTGGCATATATGTTGCCTTGACTAAATACGTTCTATCTTTATCTTGCTGCAATGTTATGTACGCAATGCAACTGATGTAGCTAACGCATAATTTGTTATCCATGCGCAATGTAACTAAGAGGAATCAATATGAATAAAATTCCAGTTACAGTTTTAACAGGATACTTAGGGGCAGGAAAAACCACTCTTTTAAATCATATCTTAACAAGTGATCATAATAAAAAAGTCGCTGTAATTGTAAATGAGTTTGGCGAAATTGGGATCGATAATCAATTGGTCATTGGTGCTGAGGAAGAAATTCTTGAAATGAACAACGGTTGTATTTGTTGTTCAGTTCGAACTGACTTGATTGATATTGTCACCAGATTACTAGAGAGCAAGAAAGATCTCGATTACATTTTGATAGAGACCACAGGTCTCGCAGATCCGGGCCCGGTTATTCAGTCTTTTTTTGTTGACGAAATTATGCATTCCAGACTTGAATTGGATGCAATTGTTACCGTGGTGGATTCCCGGCATGTGTTGCACCATTGGGATAGCGAGGAAGTTAAAGAGCAAATCGCATTTGCCGACGTTGTCCTCCAAAACAAAGCGGACCTGGTCGATATCGCAGAAATAAACGATCTTGAAAAACGCATTCGCAGCATGAATGCGTTGGTAAAGATATACCCTACTCACAATTGTGTTATTGATATAAATAAGATTTTGGGCGTCAAAGCTTTTGACCTCAAATCTGCCCTTGAAATTGAACCGAACCTGCTGGATGACGACATTCATGAACATGATGAAGATGTATCATCCGTTTCGATTTCCAATGTTGGGACTGTAGATGGCGTTCTTTTCAATCGATGGATCAATCAATTAGTGCAAGCCATAGGCATGGACTTATTCCGGGTCAAAGGTATTCTCGATATGGATGGCGAAGATAGGCGTTTTGTCTTTCAAGGTGTCCACATGACATTAGACGGCAGACCGGGAGCTGCATGGAAACCCAACGAAACTAGGCAAAACTCCCTGGTCTTTATCGGGCGCTCATTAGATGAACTAGAACTTAAAAAAGGCTTTGAATCCTGCCTCACTTCAGTATCGATACCATTTGCAAATACGGGCTGAATTCTACTGAATACTCCCAAGTTAAAGAAAACCTGTCATATAAGTATATAGCTTAGCTACAAACTGTATGTTTAACATTAAGGAGGTATCCATGAATAAAGCAGAAGCAATGAGTATTAGTATTGGTGTACTGGGTGGGATTGACACTCTGATGACAGCGACCATCGTTCCAATTCCTGTATGGGTAACATTTATCGCGTGGGCATCGTTCTTTGCGCTCGGTGGAGGTAAAGACGGTCTACTCCGTTCGATTGCCTCGAATATCACGGGCATTATTATCGCGTCATTAACCCTGCTTACCATTGGTTTAACCAGTGCACATCCTTTTATCGCGGCTGCTTGCGTTGGAATTGGCAGCGCCGCAATGGTGCAAGCCTCCAAGGTTCCTTTGCTATCAATTACGCCAGGCATCGTATTTGGCTTCGCCTCTACCGTCGGTACAACTGCGGTCACAGGAAATCCAATTGATACCTTGGGTTTGAGTAATCCAGCATTGATTGCGGCAACGGCTATGGTTATTGGTGGTTTATTTGGTTTTCTCTCTCAAGTAATTGGTGATTTGCTGACAAAAGAATCCCAATTGGCGGAACAGGAACAGTAGGAGATAGATTTTAACAAAAAGCAAAAGCGGTACTATTTTCTGACCGTTATCGTTAATCGAAACTGTAGGAGTGATGTATGAAACTGCAACACAACCTTGGAGGTATTGAAAACCTCGGCCCTATGAAATTTGAAAAACAAGTGTTTGTACAACCATGGGAAGAACGGATTTTCGGAATCCACGTGGCAATGATGGCCTTGAGCAATCACCTTCCCGTGGATTCTGTACCAACAACATTCAATAGTGAGTGGACATGGGCGGATCTTCGTAAAGGCGCGGAAGCAATGCACCCATTTGAATATTTCAAATTTCGATACTATGAAAAATGGCTTGGCGGCATATCGTCATTTTTCGTTGAGCAAGGTTATATCTCGCAAGAGGAACTCGATACGAAAATGGAAAAATTCCTCGAGTCCTCGGGCGAGAGCCTGCCCACCGGCGGTGATCCCGAAATTGATGCCCAAGTAATTAAATATTTACGTGTAGGCGATTCCCCAAAACGCGATACAGACATGACGCCAAAATTTAAGGTTGATGATGAAGTGCTCATTAAGGATTTACCACCGGTTGACCACACTCGCTTGCCCGGTTACCTGCGGAATAAAAAAGGCGTTATCGATACGGTATACGAAGGTTCGTATACATATTTCTGTAAAACTGCGGATGGATTGGGAGAGCCCATGCCAGTGTATTGTGTCAAGTTTGATCCGAAAGATATTTGGGGAGAGCTTTCGGAAGGCGGTGCTACAGTGTATGCAGACATTTTTGAAACCTACATAGCAGAAAAATTGTAATTTCTATAAAAAAATCCTTCAGGAGGACGCGGTAATGGCGGATTTATTTGATTACGACGAAAAGCGGGAAGAATTAAACAGGGCACGTGTAGAAGCACTGGAGTCACTGTTGATTGACAAAGGTATAGTAACAGGTGATACGGTCAATCAGGTTCTTAGTTATTTTAAAACCGAAATGGGTCCGTTTAATGGGGCCAAAATAGTAGCGCGTGCCTGGAAAGATCCTGAATTTAAAGATTTGCTAGTTAAGGATACTCCCGCAGCGATTTCAAAGATGAACTTGCCAACCGGCATGGACGGCGCGGAAGGGGAACATATGATAGCGGTGGAAAATACTCCAGAGGTTCACAATCTTATCATTTGCACCTTGTGCTCGTGTTACCCATGGCCTGTCCTTGGTTTGCCTCCTTACTGGTATAAAGATCCCACATTCAGGGCACGCGCTGCACGAGAGCCTCGCGCGGTATTAAAAGAGTTTGGACTGGAGATACAGGATGATATGGAAATACGCGTTTGGGACAGCAGTGCGCAAATTCGCTGGTTTGTTTTACCGGAAAAACCGGACGGAGCAGACGGCCTATCTGAAGACGAACTTGCGGCATTGGTTACTCCCGAATCCATGATGGGCGTAGCCAAAGTGGTAGCAGCCTGAGCAAACATTTAATTGGAGACTGGAAATATGCATTTAAAATTCGAACACCTCGCAGCATCCAGCTTACTTGGCACAAATGATTCTCCACCACGGACGAACGGTAAAATACAATTTGACCGCAAGTGGGAACAACAGGCATTCGGGCTTGCCATAGCGCTTGCAAAAAAAGGCCATTACGAGTGGGAGGATTTTCGACAAAGTCTGATTACGTCGATCGGTGAATGGGAAAGGACTCATGACAGATCAGACACGTCCTGGGACTACTATGAACGCTGGCTAATCGCGCTGGAACGCCTTGCCGTTAACTCAGGGATCATAGATCAGAATGAACTGGCTGAACGTACGGAATTAATGGCAAATACCAGTGCATGTAAGTACTCACAACAAGTAAACGAACAGGAGCTATAGATATGAATAAAGAGTTAAACCTCATGAGGTACCCACACGCATTTATAGCACTATTTTTAATCCTATCCATGGAGCCCGCATTTGCACATCATATGATGGGCGGCGCTCTGCCTTCCAATAATTTTCAGGGTTTTATTTCCGGCGTGGCACATCCAATTATAGGCTTGGACCATTTGGCGTTTATTGTCGCCATTGGATTATTAGCCACATTAATACCCGGCAGGAGTTACTTAATTCCAGTGGTATTTGTATTGGCCACCATTGGCGGGACCGCTATTCACCTTGCTCAAGTTTCAGTAGCTTATAATGAAGCGGTGGTTGCAGTTTCAGTTATTGCGGCAGGATTTCTACTACTTTATCGGTCACTAAAGTCAACGGCGGGACTATTACTTTTTTGCGCTATTTCTGGAGTCTCCCACGGATATGCCTATGGCGAAGCAATCGTTGGAGCGGAAACAGCGCCTCTTGTTGCTTATCTAGCCGGTTTTTGCACAATACAACTGAGTATCGCCATCGGAGTGTACCTTTTGTTTTCTGCGTCACAGACAAAAAAATATTTC
>JASFLF010000406.1:0-4435 GCA_050118235.1 Gammaproteobacteria bacterium
TTCCAATAAACACTTGCCTTTAGCGCCGGTTACATTTTCATTCTTCTTTTGTGTTTTACTGGTTTCCATAACCTTGATATCGTCTCGCCGATAGATTTCCGCCTCAATCCGGGGAAACAATTCCTGGTCGGTATGACCAAGAATGTCCTCTCTTTTCTTATTCAGAAAGGCGCAAAAGGACTGATTCACCATTTGATAAACTGAATCCTGGTCTTTAAACACCATCATACAAGGTGTTGTATCAAAAATTATGCGCAGCATTTCGCGCTGTGTATAAATCTCCTCCATTCTTTTTTTACGCTCCGTGATATCGAGCATGGCGCCAATCATGCGAATGGCTTTACCATTGGCATCCCGTGCGATATAGGCACGATCGATTATATGGGCATAAGAACCATCCAAACAACGATGACGGTACTCCTCAAACCATCGATCGCCGCCACCGTCCAGAGCCGCTTGGCACGATGGGACAACTCGCGCTCGATCATCAGGATGAATATGATCCGACCACCATTGCCAGGAATCATGTGTCCCCATCGGCCGGTTTCCAAATAATTTAGCATAGCCTGTGTTGCACCAAACCTTACCGCCCGCGAAATCATAGTCCCAAATCATGTCGTTGGTCGCCCGAAATGCCATAGACAATCTTTGCTCGCTTTCGCGCAAGGAGTCTTTTGCCTGCTTAAGGTCGGTAATATCTTCGAAGGTCATCACCACGCCGTCGATGACATTGTTTATGGTTCGATAAGGGCGCACCCTCAATAGGTAGTGTTGATTGTCCTTGCTATCGACCTCGACGGTACGGATTGCCAAATCTTCAAGAACATGCTGCGCCAATTCCGTGAGATCCACATTAACCAGATTGGTTGCGAAATGTTTTACCGGGCGCCCCGAGTCGATACCAGCCAGGGGAATAATCTCAGTGGCCTTTGGTGTGAACCAGCGTATTCGCAGCTCCATGTCGAGAAAAATAGTTGCGATATCGGTACTATCCAACAGATTCTTCATGTCATCGTGCGCTTTGGACAATTCCTCTATACGGCTCTGCATTTCTGCGTTTACCGTGACGGATTCTTCGTTAAGGGACTGCAGTTCTTCTTTGGAAGTTTCCAATTCTTCATTGGAGCTTTGCAATTCTTCGTTGGTCAATTGCAGTTCTTCATTGGCGGAACGAAACTCTTCGTTGGCAATTTCCAATTCCTCAATCGTTGTCTGCAAGGATTGTTTGGTGTTTGCCAACTCTTGCGCAAGATCGGCCACGGTTCGATCATGTTTGTCTGTCAATGTGGTTATCTTGTTGAGCGGGATATTTTTCTCTTTAAAAGCCACCATCATCAATCTCTGCTTTAGTCTTGGTTCCCACACAGGTTTGACCATGAGATCAAAGCACACTAGCTCATTGACTTGTGCTATCGTTAAATCTTGGCGGATAATCTCCTTCTGGCATTCTCCTACCTGGCGTATGGCCTTGTTTAACTCTGCTTTGAGCCCGGGGCGGGCCATCTCCAGGATATTCACGCTCGGCTTGCCTTCCGCGGGCTCGAGAAACTTACCGGTTCGACCATGAATATAAACAGCGTTACAAGCATCGTCGATGATCACAGTTGGCGGCGCGTTACTTTCACGCAAAACGGTTTCGATCAATTGAGTGACTGGTAAGTCATCTTTGGATTTCAAGAGCGCACCTGTTTCAGGTTTTATGGATTCTCGCCTCATCGGTAACGGAAGCTCCAGAATTGGCCTGGAAGTTACCGCATCGGTTTTTTTCTGAAATATTTTCCACTTCGAATCCAGTATTGAAAACATATCCGTATCGTGGCCCGGAGTTTCGGAAGAACCCAGAAAAAGAATACCGCCGGGCTTTAAGCTGTACTGAAAAAGCGGTATTAACTTGCGTTGTATATCTTTTTTCAAATAAATAAGCAAATTGCGGCAACTAATCAGGTCCAGCTTGGTAAATGGTGGATCGGATGTAATATTTTGTGGTGCGAACAATACCATCTCCCTGATAAATTTTTTAATTTGGTATTGTCCGCCCTCTAAAAGGTCAAAATAGCGTTTGAGTCGAACAGAATCCACTTCAGATACAACGCTGGAGGAATATATTCCCGTTCGCGCCGCAACAATTGCATTTTTATCAATGTCTGTGGCGAACAGCTGCACATTGAAGCGGCGATTAATTTTGTCCATACATTCATGCAATATGATGGCAATGGAATAAGCCTCTTCACCGGTACTGCAGCCCGGCACCCATGCTCGCAAGGAATAACCTTCCGGTTTTGATTCCAGCAAATAGTTCAATATCTTATCCTGTAGAACGTCAAAAGCTTCGGCATCACGGAAAAAATTCGTTACCCCAATCAATAACTCGTTGAAAAGAGCATCCACCTCGCGTTTACTTTCTTGTAGATAGCGCACATAATTTTCGATGTTGTCAATGTGATGCAGATTCATCCGCCGCTCGATGCGGCGGTATACTGTGCTGGTCTTGTATTGGGAAAAATCATAATTCGCCTCGGTACGCAGAACTATTAATATCTTCCGCAGGGCGGTGTTTTCTTTTTCTGTCAAAGGCGACTGTCCTGGAGCGCTAATAGCGAGCTTTTTGTTAGATCGTAAATACTTGGTGTAGGTAATTAATTGTTCTGGTATTTTTTCGGGGGCCAGTATAAAATCCGCCAATCCTGTTGCGATTGCACTTCTCGGCATTCCGCCGTATTCGGCGGTGTTCTCATCTTGAACTATCGCCATCCCCATTTTGGCCTTAATCTCTTTTAGACCTTGCGTACCGTCTGATCCCATTCCGGAAAGAACAATACCAACTGCAGCGGAACCTTGATCCAAAGCCAGGGAACGAAAGAAGTTATCAATAGGCAGCACAATCCTTTGGGTTTTTTTTAAATCCAATACCTGCAAAGTGTTGCTTAGAAGACGCAAGTCTTTATTCGGTGGGATTACATAGACGTGATTCGGCTTCACTGCCATTGCCTCTTCGACTTGGCACACAGGCATCTTGGTGCATTTTTGCAGCAATTCAGGCAATAAGCTGACATGATCTGGATCTAAATGGGCAACGACCACAAATGCCATTCCGCTATTGTCCGGCATGGCACGGAAAAATGCATTGAATGCAACCAAGCTGCCGGCGGACCCGCCAATACCTACCACCGGAACCTTGGTATTCCCATTATCACGAGATTCACCTGTGTTTTCGATAGTCATGTATTGAATATCGTTTTCGGTTCTTGCGTGGAAGTAAGATTAGGTCACTGGATACATGTGATAAGCATAGCGCAAAATCTAATTTATAGCGTAATACGCCGGCAATGCGCGGCAATTATTCCAGTGGGCGGACTTCTAATCCTCTACAAAATGTAACGATATTGTCCGGAAATTCTCTATACATGAAAAAAATGATTTCCAGCATCGGTAAGTTAAATGTAATTCAATCCCGTTCACACTAAACTCCATTCTGCAGAAAAAGGAGTGACTATGGGATTAAGAACGTTTATTACTATCGCATTGATGTTATGGAGTGTTGCCGTTCTTGCCGAACCGCCGGTGATGATCAACGGTAGATTGTTATCCGCCCAAGAAGTGACAACATTAGAACGGCAATTGGGAACCCGCGTCGTCCCTGGAAACTACTTGTACAACGCCGCCAATGGCTGTTGGTTCAACCTAGCCAACGGCACACAAGGTTGCCTAGGTCAAAGCGTTATGAATTACTTTTCCCGATATGGCAGCGGTGAACGCACCAGCGATGGGAGTTGGAGCCACTACAGCGGTGCCGCCGGTGGCTCGGTAGGTGGCACCGGCGACGGCTGCGTATATACAAGCTTTGGATGGTCTAATTGTTGAAAACTAGTAGGAACCCCGCGTGCTTGCAAGCACTTCCACAGTGGGGGGCACTTGGTCATGCATAGTTTTGAATCTTTTTACACCTGGCAGTTCGCCGGAATGCAGCCCGTGCACAAACGACGGGCGCACAGTCTGGTACAGCAATCGAGCTTCGATTTTGACAGCCCCCGGACCGTCTTTTACTTCAATTGCATAATGAACCGTGTCCGTGCCGCTGCCTTCGGTTGCGTTCGCATAATTAAAATCCGTGTCCAAGGCAACGCCTACCACCGCGGTATCTGGATTTTGCTCAGCGGCAAGAAAGCCTTGGGGCGGAATCCGGTTGTCCTTTAGATAACTGTCCGCGTGTAAAAGCACGTGGGTGACATGGCCGTTAGTATCCGCCAGGACAGACTCGTATATGGGAATCTGCAGCGGCGATGTGACTATATTCCGGTGTGGTTCCACGCAACCTTCATTGCTGAATCCTTCTTCCTTCACAATGGCCAGACACCGCTCGGATGCGTTGTTATCATCCGTGCTAATTCTGCCGTCTTCAGACGGAGCGCCTGACTCAAACAGCAACTGTCCTGAA
>JASFLF010000407.1:0-4423 GCA_050118235.1 Gammaproteobacteria bacterium
AGTATCGCTCGGCGGCATGTTCTTCTGCGACTGACGCAATGCCGGGATGTATTGCATAGGGCCGCACGGTATCGAAAATAAACAATCCTGCATCTGTTTCCACCGTACCCGCCTTATGGCGGATAAGGTAATCCCATGCGCCGGCATAACGATTGGCAAAGCTTTCATGATGATCTAGCATGAAACCCCATTCGTCATTTTTGGTTGGGCTGACCAGCCAATATCCTTTTGCGTTTACCATCATCGAATCACCCGGGCTGCCGGCCATGAAATCCTTGAAATCATCGAGCAGGATGGCGGCCAGGTAGTTCAGTGTGACAAATCCCTGTAATTGACCCGCGGCGTCAAATACTGGCTTTGCGAACCGGATCATCGGTTTGTGTGGCCTTTCAATCTCGCCTGCCTCGATATTCAGGTCAAGCGGCGAGATGTAAATGGCATTGGCCTGCAAGCGAATCGCCTCACGCAAGTAATAACGCTGCGACTTGTTCTGCAGTTGGTTCAGGGGCGCGGGCATGGCGGTGCGGCCATCGAAATTCACGCGCACACGTTCCATGCCCGAAGAATCGATAAACCGGATTTGATCATAAATGTGGGCGTTTTCGGCGATGTTCAGAAATCCCTGTTCAAGGCGGGCTCGGTTAGCGGGAGTTTGATTATTGAGATAATTGCTCAGCACCTGCAGCGAGGCGATGATCTCTATATCCTTGAGGGGTTCATGCAAGTCGGTCTGCAGTGCCCGGGATGCCAGCGAAAGCCGCAATATTTCCTCGCCCTGGGAGCGGGAGCGTTCCAGGACGAACTTGTGGTATTCCAATGAACTGAAAACGGCAAGGACACCGGCAGCGATGCTGCTGAAGTACAGGGTGAATCTAACTAGTATAGGCAACAGAGAGCGGTAACCGGCTTGGATGTTCAATTAGTTTCCCTCAGGAGGAGTGGCGTTCAGGCATGGCATATGATAATCGAGGATATGCTTGACTCCACGGCTGCACATTAATCGTCCTGGCCATAAGAAAATACTGAATACATATATAAAAGTATACTATTAATCTATAGACTTGCCCCCTTTTTTAATTCGCGGTTTAACTTCCCTATTATGTATTTTCTGTAGAAAGAATTCTGTGGATCCAGCAACAATTAAAAATCCCAGGAAAATAAGGCCGACTTGATTTGATTTCCCATTCTCGTATACAAGCGCCATCACCATAGCAACCAAACAGAGAACTGTTGCAAGTAAAACCAAAAGATAAGATGCACCTGTTTCGCTAATAATTTTAAGGTGTCCGATATGTGTAACTGCGTGCACAAATAAGACTGAGATAGCACCAATTGCTGCAATTTCCGATAAATCGAACAAAAGTGACAATACAATAACAAGTATTCCGCTGATCAAAATCGGGGACACCCAACTAATTCACATTGAATACTTCAGTAACCGCTTGTATGACCGCGCCAATGTCAATTTCCTTGGCTTTATGTGGCGTATCAGAAAGCTCTCGATTCAACTGAATACCCTGGCTTATATGCTCAATAAAAGATTCCGTTCCAAAGATAGGCGCCTGTTTCTTCTTCCCATAAAATTGCTCCGTTGCTTCGTCGACGCCGGCCTCCACAAACGCTTTATATCGCAATACTTGATTGTGCACACCGATCATTGAGAGCGTTTGTTGCGTGGTTAACCAGGAAGGACAGCGAATTTTCCCAATATAAGCGCGGTAGCTAGACCAAGGATATTTTTCTGCCTTTCGTACAAATCCCGCCTCGATGGGATTGCGATGAATATAACGGCTGACGTTTAGTAGATACGCATCAACATCCACTAAGATCGCTTTATAGCGACCGCGAAACAATGACCCATCGGATTCCACTTCGCGATTATAGCGCTGAGTCTAGACCCCATTGAGGTGCGCATAGCTCGACTTAAGTTAGCCAGTGGTGTTTCCACTAACAAATGGTAGTGGTTGCCCATAAGACAATAGGCATGAATGTTCACTTGAAAGGTTTCGTGAAGCTCGCGCAGCAAATCGAGAAACATACGACGATGATCGTCACTGTCGAATATATCCTGATACCCTACCCCACGGTTCATGACGTGGTAGTAGGCGCCGGGATAATTTATGCGGAGCGGACGTGACATTTTTGAAAAATATCACATAAAACTATTAATGCACAGACTTGCCCCCTTTTCCTTGCCCCCTTTTCCTCCATTCTGTTTTTTAGTTGGCTGTCCTTATATTGCTTATTACCTTCCACCCGCCCCACCTGCCGCGCGCCGTCGCGCGGCCTCTACCAAGCGGCGCATGCGTCTAACCGCCCCGGCAATGCGCCTGGCATGGGCTTGCGGGTCACGTGGTCCATAAGCTTGTGATAAGGGCAGGAAATTATTGCGCACCATGGCATTGATTACGCGATTACGGCGCGCCACCGGTTGTATCGTAGCGATGTATTCAAAAATTCCCGCGATCTGCGCCCGCTCGCTGGTTTGATAGTGCCTGACCATTTCTTCGGGCGAGGTGTAACCTACGCGGCGATAGTTAAATCCCATGGTTTGACCTGCGCCAAAACTCGTGGACTCAATAGCTTTGGTGTTTGCCAATGTATCCAGGGATCGCGCAAAATCCAGCACCCGCCATTCGCTACTTTGATTTCCATGATAGCGTTGAAACGCACCGCGAGTGCCCGCCCGCCAGCGATGCGGCCTGGAGGTGCGAAAATGCTGTTGGAAAAGCCGTCGCCGCGCAGCCGATGTATTCGCCCAACGGCTCCTGAACACGTGCGCTTCAAAACGTATGATCGCTCTGCCTCGTTCATAAAATCTCTGTCCGGTTTCCGCCGCCATAACTCCCGCGGCTACGTAAGGTGGTATGCGTGGGTCAAGCCTGCGGGCAAGGTTCGCAAACAGTCCGCCTTTACTGTTCCACAATCGCGCATAGCGCCTGTCTGTGGCCGGCATCCCGTGCGTAATTGGTATTTGATCCGTTGCACGCCATCCCGGCGCAGCAAGGACATCATTAGCCAGTAAACATAACTCGCGCCGCCTTTGCGCATTACCTCTCGTTCTGCACAGAAGGCGCGATATCATGCAACGCACCGCGCGCGGTGTGGAGTTGCGCACATGGTATTGTAGTTTACTCCTGATAGCCTCGCGAATGAGCCCCGACCCCTCCGAGCTATAGATCCACTGTCGGGTATACACGCTGCCACCCAGTTCGGGTGGTGCAAACCGGCGCGAACAGGTCGCATACATTCGCAGCAAGCAGGCCAAAGAGACACGAGGCAATGCACCGGCGTCATTGACCGGCGTGGGTAAGCGGTAAATCGCCCTGGCTCTGCGCAAATCCGCGCCACGCAAATAGGTCTCAATAAAGTCGCGCACATCGGTATCTGTTTGCTGCAAATTGGCAAGCCGGCGAAAGAACGCTGCCCTGCCTTGGGTTATCCAAATTTCCTCAAGCTCATCCGACAAAACACTGCGTTGAACTAACATGGGTTTCGCCGCGCGGTGGCGGCCCACCAATGGTGCCTGCTTTGCCTTCTTTTCGCTCAACAAGCGTTGTACCAAATGGTTACCGCAGTGCTTTTGCAGGCGCAGCAGTGCTTGCGCAGAATGCGCCGAAGCTGTACTTTGGGTCTTCATAGAAGCAACAATACCGGCGCTACCCTGAGGCAAACGCACGGGCTCAGGGGAGGGGTTCTGCGACCTACCCGCAATAATTGGGGTCAGTCTTGATTTATCCATCCAGATCCTCATTCTTCTTTGGCCTCCCCTTAGGTTTAGGGCTGGTTCGCCTGCCTAATAATTTTTCCACCCGTTTCTTAAACTTGTCTGAACCCAATACCCAAGCTTTATTGGTTGCGGCTCGAATTGATTCAAGTTCAAGTTGGCTCAATCATTCTTTAAATAAAGCTGCGTACTCTGCTTGACGACAGGTTTCATCTTTGCTTAACGACAAGTATAGATCATTAGAAGTAATTAATGTATCAGCCTTCCCGTTTGCGTTATGGTGGTAACTTGACCACTGATAGTCTTTTGGATGCTTTACCATTTTAGCGCGGACCGGATTGAATTCGATATAACGCATGCAAGTGAATAGATACTGATCGCTGTCAATAAGCGTTGCTCGGTATCGTCCCTCCCATAGGGTACCCGTACATCCGTAGTCATAATTAAAATATGGTACATAACGACGCCCCAGTGATTGGAGCGTTTTAGGAATGATTTGCTGACCCATGGGAGAGGCTAATAAATGTACATGATTGGTCATCAACACATAGGCGTGGATTTTCAAGCTATGTCGCTCGGCCGCCTCTGCTAAACATCTCAAATAAAATTGATAGTCGCCATCATGGGCAAAGATAATGTCTTTGTTATTTCCCCGCTGAATAATATGTTGGGGTTGATCTTTGATGAAAAATCGAG
>JASFLF010000408.1:0-4422 GCA_050118235.1 Gammaproteobacteria bacterium
CATTGCGGAATTCGCCGCCAACACCGGGCTGGTTTCCGTCGCGCCGTAGCCTTCGAAAATACGCACCCCGAACTTGTCCTCCCAGGTGCGGCGAACTTCGTTCTTGAGTTTTTCGGCGCCGGCGAACACATACCGTACGCTAAAAAAATCATAGGGATGAGCGTGTTTGGCGTAACCGGCCAGAAACGTATTGGTGCCGAACATGAGCGTGGCGCCGATGTCATAGGCGACCTCCGGAATCACCCGATAATGCAACGGCGAAGGATACAGAAAAGTTTTGATGCCGGACAAAATTGTCAACAAAGTACCAGCGGTCAGGCCAAAGGAATGGAACAACGGTAACGCATTCAATGCAATATCCTGTGCATTGAAATCGATACGCGCCGCCATTTGATTCATGTTCGCCAGCAGGTTTTGATGCGACAACACCACACCCTTGGGTGTGCCTTCCGAGCCTGAGGTAAATAAAATCACCGCCGGTGTATCCGGTGACACGCCGCGTACACGGTGGCGCCGTTTCAGACCCTTGTCGAACCTGCTGATAATGAAGCTGCGAATTTTAGTATAAGTGGATATGTCTTTTGCCACTTCCTCCAAATACAATATTTTTACGCGTTTGCCCAACTCGTGTACTTCATCCTGCAGACCCGCCTTAGCCACGAACGCTTTTGCGGTAATGACGGTGTTGATTTTCGCTGTTTCACACGCCGAGATCATGCCCTGCCCGCCTACGGTGTAATTTAACATTGCCGGGACCCGTCCATAAGCGTGCAATCCCCAAAAGGTGACGATGGAACTCAACGCTCCCGGTAACAACACGCCCACCGGCTCGCTGCGGCTGCTGTATTTCGTTAGTTCTTTACCCAATGCAAAACACTTGGTCACCATAGTATCGTAGGTAATGGGCTTGCGATTGATGTCCTCGGCAATGATTTTTTTACCGCCGTGCACAATGCGTGCGTCCAGCAGGCGGTCAAATAAAGTGGTTTTAAAATTACTGGAACTGAATACCATGTCGGTCATCACGTCCGACAATATCTTGCCGGCTTTCTCGCGGCGGGCGCGACCATGGACGGAATCATCCACATGCAGATTTCTGGGTTCCAAAAGCGTGAGCGTGATCTCAGGAAACCACCGCAACCTCACTCTTCCCCGCAAACGGGAAAACGGCGTGTATTGCGCGCCATCAATACAGATGGGCAACACCTTGGCACCGGTCTTATCCGCGACCATTCCCGGACCGTGATAGATCTTCATCAACGACCCCGTGACTGTAATGCGGCCTTCGGGAAAGATCACCACGTTTTCCCCCTCCCGGACTTTTTTGATCAAAGCGCGAATCGCCAGCGGATTAGTGGGATCCATGGGAAACACATGAACAAAGCGCTTGGCTATTGCCAACATCCAGCCTCTGGCAACATGGGTATTCACCGCAAACGTCATGTCGAGTGGTAGGAACGCATACAACAATAACGCATCCAGAAAGGAAGTATGATTGGCAACGATAATCACGTTGTCTTTTAGGTTTTGATAATTATCCAAGCCTTTGACTTCCACTTTGTAAAAAGCGGACAAAATCCAACGTAAGCTTTTTTGTACGACACTCATTGTTATTCTCCCTTTAAAGTCGTGGCCAAACCGGCAAGATAATTATTAATCAGTGAATCCGTCAATACGTGAATCGACTCCGCATCACGGATATCCAATTTACCGGTTACCGCCAGAGAACAAATACCGTGCACCCCACACCAAATAGCTTTGGACACCATGTCTATTTTCTTCTCAGATTGATGTTCTAACAATGGAATAAGCTGCATTTCCACCAGGTGAAACATCTTGTTTACTTTATCCGCGAACCAATGCGGCACTTGCTCATCTTCCGCCAATTGATGCTCAAACACCATATTCCAGCGATTGGGATGGTCGGTAGCGAATTCCACATAAGCCCGGCCCATAGCCACAACGCAGGTTCGCGGGGTTCGGCACTTCTGCAGTGATTCCTGCATTTTGACAAACATTGCATCCAAGGTCCGTGCATTCACATGCAACACCAAATCATCCAGATTACGAAATACCAGATACAACGTTCCCACCGTATATCCGATTTGCTTGGCGATTTTCCTGGCGCTCAGTCCCGCCAGCCCATCAGTGGCCACGATGGTCTCCGCCGCTTCCAACGCCATATCCCGGATCTGTTCTTTGCTATGCTCACTTCGTCTAGCCATGGTGTCACCCTGTTTAGTTAAAAATATTGAACAACGTTCAGTTATGATCTAAAGTCTAATTAAACATCGTTCAATTGTCAAAGTTATTTTGAACAATGTTTATTTAGTTGTGATGTATTTTTAGAAAAGACCTTTAAGGCATTGATATTTAAGAAGCAAAAAACCCCATTTTTTTAATCACTAATTGAACACTGTTCACTTAGCGAAACCAAAAAGGAACCAACCATGAAATTCATAAATTATGTCAAGTCAATCACTGATAAGTTTGTTTTCCCAGCAATTCTGGCGATACTGCTGACCGGCCAAGCCCAAGCCGCCGGCCTGATGACCCCTAAAAACAGCTCTTTGCCGGCCCTTGATATCAAAACCCACGATGTCAAAGTCGTCATTGAAGACGGCTACGCCATCACCACCGTGGAACAACGATTCCACAATCCTCATCCGCGGGATTTGGAAGCGCTGTACTCCTTCCCGGTCCCGGAACACGCCGCTGTCGCGGAATTTACCGTATGGATAGACGGTAAACCGGTGGTAGGTGAAGTGTTGGAGAAAAAACAAGCCCGGAAAGTCTACGAAGAGGAAAAACAAGCCGGTCGCGACGCCGGCCTCACCGAAAAAAACCAATACAAAACCTTTGAAATTTCCGTGGCCCCGGTTCGGGCCCACCAAGAGACCCGTATTCGCCTGCAGTATTTCCAACCGGTGCATCTCGACACCGGCATCGGCCGCTATGTCTATCCCTTGGAAGAAGGCGGCGTGGACGACGCCAAACTGCAATTTTGGACCAGCAACGAGAAAATTACGGAACAATTCAGTTTCAACCTTATTGTGAAATCCGCTTACCCGGTAACCGCAGTACGCACACCCAATCAAAACCGGGCAACCGTATCGCAACTAAGTAACGGCGTCTGGCAAGTGGCCATGCAAAATCAACAGGCCAATGCTCAAGTCAACGAAGGCCAAACCAACATCACCCCCGCAACACCTGCAACACCGGTCTATACGCTGGACAAAGATATTGTGGTCTATTGGCGCCTGGCGGACAATTTGCCGGGCTCTGTGGATTTGGTAGCCCACAAACCCGATGCCGGCGGCAAAGGCACATTCATGCTAACGGTAACTCCCGGTGACGATCTTGCCGACATTCAAAGCGGATCGGATTGGGTATTCGTTCTGGACACTTCCGGTTCCATGCAAGGCAAATACGCCACACTGGCGGATGGTGTTGAAAAAGCGCTCCAAAAAATGCGACCCGAGAACCGTTTTCGCATCGTCACTTTCGACAGTCAAGCACGGGAACTCACTTCGGTGTATGTCAACGCTACGCCCGAAAACGTGAAATACTGGACGCAACAAGTCGCCAATGTGCAACCTGGAAACAGTACCAACCTTTACGATGGTATCAGTAAAGCCTTAACCCGCATCGATGCCGATCGCACCACAGGTATTGTCTTGGTGACCGATGGCGTTGCTAACGTCGGTGTCACCGAACAAAAGCAATTCATCGAGTTAATCGAGCGCAAAGATATTCGCTTGTTCACCTTTATCATGGGTAACAGCGCCAACCGGCCTTTATTAACCGCCTTAACCAAAGCCTCAGGCGGATTTGCGCTCAGCGTCTCCAACAGCGATGACATTGTGGGCAAGATACTCCTTGCGACCAGCAAACTAACCCATAAAGCTTTGCACGGCGTCGAAGTGAACATCAATGGCGTGAAAACCGCAGACCTCACCCCGCAAACTATCGGTAGCTTATACCGCGGCCAGCAACTGGTCGTGTTTGGCCATTATTGGGGAGACGGCCTGGCAGATGTCAAAGTGAAAGGCAAAATATCCGGCCAGCCCAAAGAGTATCAAACCCAATTCAACTTCCCGGCTACCGCCACCGGCAATCCGGAAATCGAAAGACTATGGGCTTATGCCAAAATCGAGGATTTACAAACGGAAATGGAAGACTTTGGCGAACGCGCCGACATGAAACAAGCCATCGTTGACATCGCCACTAAATACAGTCTGGTCACGGATCATACTTCCATGGTCGTCATGCGCGAAGAGTCGTTTGCCGCGCGGAGTATTGACCGAAACAATGCCGCCCGCGTTAAAACCGAACAAACCGCGCAACAACGCCGTGCACAACAAGGAGCGCAACAACCGGCCCAAAACCGCCGAGTGGACACACAGCAACCCATGTTTACGA